>JAFVRL010000223.1 GCA_017504325.1 Lentisphaeria bacterium
CCGTTTGCAAAACGCATTGGAAAGTGCGGTGAAGCAGGAAGAGTATGAAAAAGCCGCCCTTTTGCGTGACAGGATCCATGCCCTGCTTCCGGAAATGGATGGCGGACTTTTCGGAAATAACTCCGGGAATACCACGGTCTCCGGAAAAAGATCCGGAGAAAAAAAAGAAAAGAAAGCCCCTCCGGAAAAAAATCTCTGAAACATTTACGGAAAAGTGATTTTTATTTATCATGTCGAATTTCAGTATAAAAGCATTATCCGAAAAAAAAGTCTGCTGGCTGGAGTCCTGCCGGGATAACAATGAGACTGCAGAGGATTCCTTCGGGGATATCGTCATCAGCAGCCGTATCCGGCTCGCCCGGAATGTCAAGGGCAGTTACTTCCCTGTAAGGGCGGATGATCCCTCTCTTCTTGAGATCCGGGATGTCTGCACCGTGGCGGTTCAGGCGGCTATGAAGGATCTGGATGCTTCCTGTATGCTTTTTCCGGTGGACATGCTTGCCTCTGTTGACAGGGAATACTTGCTGGAACGGCATTTCATCAGCCGGGAATTTCTCAATCCCCGGCCCGGTGCCGCTTTGCTGGCGGATGCGGATAAAGGGATCTTTGTCATGGTCAATGAAGAAGACCATCTCCGTATCCAGATGCTTGCTTCCGGTATGGATTTGAAGGGATTGTGGCAGAAGATCAGTTTGCTGGATGACCGCATTTCTGCCAGACTTCCTTACGCTTTTGATCCTGTTCTGGGGTATTTGACAAGCTGCCCGTCCAATACAGGTACCGGTATGCGGGCGTCCGTTATGCTGCATCTTCCTGCGCTTGCTCTTTCCGGACAACTCAATACTGTTGTGAACGGGGCAAAGGCCCTCGGACTTGCCATACGGGGATTTTACGGGGAAGGCAGTTCTCTGGAAGGAAATTTTTATCAGCTTTCCAATCAGAGTACACTCGGAGAGACGGAAAGTATGCTTATTGCCCGTCTGGAACGGGTGACCCGTCTTCTCTGCACAGCAGAAAGGAGAGCAAGACTTTTTCTTCTGGAACACAGGAAAGAACTTCTGCTGAATTTTATCGGACGCAGTTACGGAGTCGCCAGATACTCTTATTCTCTGAAAAGCAATGATGCACTCAATGCACTTTCCGGTATCCTGCTGGGAACGGAAATGAAGATGTTTACCCGTCTTTTCCCGGAAGAGGTAAAAAAATATCTTCTTCTGATCCAGAAAGAACATTTGCAGAGAAAATATGGGAAAGAGGGGGCTTCTCCCGAAGAAAGAGACAGTTGCCGGGCAGACATCCTGCGGGAATTTCTCCGTGGGGGAAGTAAAGAGCTTTCCGGAAAAAAGAAAAAGCCCCAAAGAAAAAAAACAGATAAGTGAGGATATATGGAACTTTTTTACGGTTACGGATTGACGATCCTTGAGATGGTCTTCATCCTTGCCGGACTTCTGATCCTGCACAATTTACGGAAATTGCTGGGACATGCGGCATTATACCTTGTTATGGGGATGCTGGTCATCTTCACCCAGATCGTAGGGGCAAGCGGTCTTCTTCTCAATACCGGAATCGCTGCAATGGATTTTCATATTTCCTCTGCGGTTTTGAGTATTCCCTTCCTCGCCATGCTTATTGTTGTTTATGTGGAAGACGGCACGCTGGAGGCACAGCGGCTTATCATCGGACTGCTTCTTGCTTTCGGTTTTTACCTGTATCTGGCTTCTGTCACCATGGTGCAATGCTCCTGGCCGGGATATGTGATCTCCCAGGGACCGGCAACCGATGTTTTTGCCTATATCCTGCGCAACAGTATGCGGCTTTTAGGGGCAACAGCCCTTGCTTCTGCCGCAGATCTTTTTATCCTGCCGATTTTCTATCAGAGATTGCTGAATTTGAAATGCGGACTTTTTTTCTGTGTGGCAGGCAGTCTTATTGCCGTACAGGTGGTGGATCATATCGTTTTTACTTCCATTGCGTTCTGGGGAACGCCTGAATGGTGGAGGATGATCGGTTCCTCTTATGTGACAAGAGGACTTTTTGCTGTTCTTGTAAGTATTCCCACTTCCGTTTATCTCAAGCGTTCCGTGCGTGAAAATCCCGGGGAAAGCCGCAGGACGATCGACATTATCCTTGCCTTTTTCGGTGCGTACGGCAGATCTTTACAACTGCAGCAGACCCTTCAGGAAAGCGAGGAAAGATACCGGCTCCTGATGGGAAATGCCAGTGATATGATCGTGATCATGGATCAATCCTGGCAGATCCTGGAAGCAAATCATGCAGCCTGTGAGGCTTTGGGGGAGGAAAAAGGCGGGGCTTTGCTGCAGCGTTCCTTCCTGGATGCCGCAGGATTATCCCCGGAAAATGCCGGCGGATTGGGAAAAAAGGTAACGGCGGAGACTGCGCCTTTCCATGCCTCCATCAAAATCCCTGAAAATGAAAAGGAACTGGAGGTGAGTATCAATGTGATTTCCTACAATGAATCTCTCCTTGTGATGCTCACCGGGCGGGATGTGACACAGCGGCGGAAACTGGAACAGGAAAAAGAGGATTGGGACAGGCGTATGGCACATGTGCAGAGACTGGAGGCTGTGGGACGCCTTGCCGGAGGAATTGCCCATGACTTCAACAATTATCTTCACGCCATTCAGGGGCATCTGGATATTATCCGCTATATGCATGAGGTCAACGATAAAGATGTGGAACGCAATCTGGAAAAGATCGATAATATCACCCGGCTTGCCGCCAAACTGACTTCCCAGATGCTCTCTTTTGCCCGGAAAGCAAATTATCAGCTTGTAAGACTGGAATTGCGGGAACTTGTGGAACGGTGTTCCCATCTTTTTTTGCCGGGTTCTGTCGGGATCACCTTCCAGTTGAAAGATGACGGGGAGAAACATTTTGTGACCGGGGATGCTATTCAGCTTCAGCAGGTACTGATGAATCTTCTCATCAATGCCAAAGATGCCATGAAAGATACTCCGGATGCAGGAAAGATCATTGAAGTATATATCGGTTCTCCTGAAAAAGCCGATATCGGACTTGTACCGCCTCCGGATGTGAAAGGCGGCGGGGAGGAGGTCTATACAGTTATCCGCATACTGGATCACGGACCCGGAATTGATGAAAAGATCCGTTCCAGAGTATTTGAACCCTTTTTCACGACAAAACCTGTCGGGGAGGGGACCGGGATGGGACTTGCCATGGCATACGGTACTCTGATCACGCACAAAGGCTGGATCCAATGCAGTAATGTTCCCGGAGCCGGGGCTGCTTTTGATGTGGTACTTCCCCGGGTGCAGTAAAAAACAGCCTTTTCATGTTTCCACCTCTCTTCTTTTCACCTGTTTTGTATGACTTTTGAAATTGCCCCCTTGAAAAAAAGTTTTTTTGCAGTATATTCGCTACCGGAATGTAAAACGATTTTCAAAGGAGCTTTTTCTATGCGCAGTCTTATTATTAATGGTGGAACTCCCGTTTCCGGAACTGTTACTGTGGGAGGCAATAAAAATGCCGTTCTCCCTATGATCGCCGCCTGTCTGCTTACCCCTGATACGGTCACGATGCACAATGTCCCGAAGATCAGTGATGTGGATATCATGCTTGAAACATTGAAACACCTCGGGGCAAGGGTGGAGCGTAACGGTAATGATGTAATGATCTGCTGTGCAACAGTGAAAAAGAATACTGTACCCAGGGAGCTTTGTTCCGCATTGCGTACCTCCATTCTCTTTGCCGGACCTCTTGCTGCGAGGACCGGCGGGGCAAAAATCTATCCTCCCGGCGGGGATGTGATCGGAAGACGCCGTCTGGATTCCCATTTTTACGGTTTACGGAAACTGGGGATCGCTGTAAGCAATGAAAGCAGTCCTTTTGTTTTTGAACAGAAAACAAAAAATCTGCATGGTGCCGATCTTTTTCTGGATGAAGCAAGTGTTACTGCCACAGAACATATTATGATGACTGCTGCTGCCGCAAAAGGAAAAACGATCATCCGGAATGCTGCTTCCGAACCTCACATCCGGCAGCTGGGGGAAATGCTTACCGGTATGGGGGCAAAGATCAGCGGATTGGATTCCAATACGATTGAAATTGAAGGAAATACTGCTTTGCATGGTACGGAAGTAACGGTGGAAAGCGATCATATTGAAGTGGCAAGTTTCCTTGCGCTTGCTGCTGCAACCAGATGCGGACTTACGATCAAAGGGGATTTCAAAACGAGAGATTACTGGATGACGAGGCGTATGTTTGAAAGACTGGGGATCAAATTCAAATTGAGTCCCGGACTTATTGAGATCCCTCCCCGGCAGAAAATGAAGATCCAACCGGATTTCGGCAATGCCATTCCCCAGATCGCTGATGGTCCCTGGCCCCAGTTCCCTTCTGATATGATGAGCTGTATGATCGTTTGTGCCACCCAGGCAAAAGGGACTGTGCTTTTCTTTGAAAAAATGTTTGAAAGCCGTATTTATTTCGTGGACCGTCTTATTTCCATGGGGGCGAATGCAGTGGTGTGTGATCCGCACCGGGTCGTTATTACCGGACCTGTAAAATTACGGGCTGTGGAAATGGCATCTCCTGATATCCGGGCGGGAATGGCAATGGTCATTGCTGCGATTTGTGCCAAAGGAAGAAGCGTGATCCATAATGCCGATACGATTTTCCGCGGATACGAGGATATTTGTGAGAAACTGACTGCCATCGGGGTGGATATTACCTGTGTGACCAGTAAGATCAAGTAAAAAAATGCCGGATCTTTTTCTGAAAAATATTTTCAGGGGGATCCGGCGGAATCGTTTTATATACGATTTTTTCTGTGATCAATCCAGATGGAACACCATTTCCATAGGTTCTTCTTTTGCTTTGACAGCATCGGGTGTTGCGGTGACAAGATAATTGCACATCTGTTTCCACCATTTATGACAACATTCGTAGGAGGCGATTTTGGCAAACTCTTCCTCACTTTCCACCTCCAGATAGCCGAACATGACTTTATCTCCGGGATGATGGAAAATGGAATAGTTTTTTACTCCGTGTTTTTTCAGTACATCTCTGATCTCATCGGGAATGGGGTTATGCGCCTTGGTGTATTCCGCAAGTTTTCCATCCTGTACTTCCATATAAAAGGCTTTTCTCAACATGATTTTTTTTCTCCTTGTATCCGGATTCCTGTTTTTATATAAAGGCATGTGTTCTAAATTTATCACATTATCCGGAAAATACAAGGGAAAATTTTTTGAGCTGGCATATTATGGAGTTGATTTTGAAAGACCGGCAAAATAAAAAAGATATCGGGGATATTCCGGAACTTTAGAAATCATCTCTTGAAAAAAGTGTTCATTAATGTATATTTAGTTGCCATAGAAAATAATAAGAAGGGAGAAGTTATACTATGCTTGACTACAGAATA
>JAFVRL010000224.1 GCA_017504325.1 Lentisphaeria bacterium
AAGAGGTCATTATTGATAATGTGGGGAAAGATTATATCATTGGCAGCCCCATAGGATTATATTCCAATCAGACCATCACTCTGGAAAAAGGGGTGGTCATCCGGGCGAAAAAGGGTGCTTTTCACAAAGGAGTCATGTTCCGCACCGAGGGGGGAAGAAATATCACTATACAGGGGATGGGCAATAACCGTATCATTATGAATAAAAAGGATTACCGCAATCCCAAATTATATAAACAGAGCGAACACCGGCATATTTTCCAGCTTGTCAGTGTAAGCAATGTTACCATAAAAAACATCTCCCTTGAAGACAGCGGCGGGGATGGTATCTATTTCGGCGGCTATCTGAAAAGAAGACCCTACTGTAAAGATATCCTTGTGGAAAATGTGACGTTTTCCGGTCATAACCGGCTGGGACTTGCCGTTATTTCCGGAGAAAATGTGATCATAAGAAATTGCCGTTTTGTCAATGCTGAAGGCTGTCCCCCACAGGGCGGGATCGACCTTGAACCCAACAAACCCGTTGAACGGATGAAAAATATCCTTATTGAAAATTGTGTTTTTGACAACAATAAAGGAGCCGCCCTTTCCATAGCTCCTTCCAAATTGAGGGAGAAATCGGAAAAGGTTTCCGTGACCGTCCGGAACTGCAAATTTACAAGGAACGGTATCGACCTTTATCTGCATCCCTATTACAGCAACACCGTACCCCAGTCCCCTGTATCCGGAAAAGTTACTCTGGAAAATCTCTCTTTAAGTTCCGGAACCCAATTCCATTCCCCTGTGGAAACGGTACTTTTTGAGTTGAAAAACTGTGTCTTTGCCCCTTCTTCCGCCAACAGTACCATTTTTGATCTTACAGCGGCAAGGGCGGGAAAAGTACCTGTTGGCAATATCCGTTTCATCAACTGCAAACTTTCTCACCCCGGTGATCTCACAAAACAGCCTGTTTTCAATGTGCGTTATCAGGCAGAAAGTCTTTTCAGTAGTAAAATCGGCGGCGATCTTGCCATCGTCACGCCTTCCGGGACAAAGAATTATGATTTTGCCTCTCTTATCAAACGGGAAAAGGAGCGTTTTGCACACCTTTACAAATACCGTCCACTTCCTTTGGATGTAAAGAAACTTGCTGTTCCGGAAAAAGATGCAGTAAGAGTAAAAAATAAAAATCTCTTTTTCCGTCATGGAGAATTTCTCCAGTATGCAGAAAAAGGAAAGACGATCCAGCTGGTCATCCGTACAAAACGCATCGGCTATGACAGCAGTATTTCTTATGATCTGCGTACCCCGGACGGAAAGAAAATGGAAAATGGTTCTATCATTCCCGGACAGAGCAAGACCATCTCTTTTACAGCTCCGGAAACAGGTATATATCACCTTTTTGTAAAATCCTTCAATGTGGTGGATATTGATTCCTCCCACAGAGGAAATGGCTATGCTGCCGTCCGTGGCGGTTACAATCTTATCCAGAGTTCCGGAAAATTGTATTTTACTGTACCTGCCGGAGTAAAGGATTTTGCCATCGGTGCAAGCGGAAAAGCAAATCTTTTGATCCGGAGTCTTGCCGGGGAAACGGTATTGAAAAATACGCAAACAGGGGAAATGCAGATCTTTGAGTGTTCCAGAAAAAATGCGGATAAAGCGGAAGTATTTTATATTGAAGTAAAAAATATTTTCTGGAGTCTGGATCTTTCTCTGTATGCTCCTCTCAATCCTGTTCTTTCCACCAATGCGGAAACATTGTTCCGCTGATATACGGATCAAAGTAAAAAGATATTATGAGAGCCCTCTTGTGTCTCTCATAATATCTTTTATTTTGTCCCGGACCGGGAAATATTACTCTTTGATTCCCACATATCCCCATTTCACAAAGAACATGAAACGGTCGAGCATCTTTTTTATTCCCTCTTCATCCCATTCCTCATCACTCTGATACTCTGCGGCAAGGAGAAGGTCTTTCACGCTCTTTTTCCCGTCGGCTTCTGCAAACATCACCGCAAGGGGATCATACATGACACCAATGGGAGTACGCTCTTTTTCCGGAACTTTTTTCTGGTCGTTGGGAAGTCCGGCAACAAGACGGACCGGGAACACTTTTTCCAGCCCGGAAAGAATGGCAAAATCTTTTGCATCGTAAGAAAGATCAGCGGAAAGCTCTGCAACTTTTTCATCAAATATCTTCAGCAGATTTTCCACATATTCCTCTCCGGAGGAAATGGCGAAATGTTTGATATCCTTGCGGAAAAGAGCGGCTTTTGCAAGAAAACGCTCCTTACGGGAGGTATAAACATATTTATCCAGTTTTCCTTTGAAATCTTCCAGTTCTTTTGTCATGGCATCCACCGCAGAATCCACCATCTCTTTAACAGGGGAAGAGATCAGATTGGCAAAAAGAATATTGAGAAGGGCGGAATCTTTAAAAAGTTTTCTGTCCACACTTTCCGGTGTCTGGCTGGAGTTGTGCCAAATACTCATATCCATATTGAGAGGCCATACCGCAGGCACTCCGACAGTGGGATCGGAAATGGATAT
>JAFVRL010000225.1 GCA_017504325.1 Lentisphaeria bacterium
ACGCCCGTCAGGGCGCACTTCACGCTTGACGCAGTCAAGCTCTTCACATCTTCACATCTTCACTCAATCAGCGGTCACGCTGATTGAACTATTGGTTGTTATTGCCATTATTGCCATCCTTGCCGGGATGCTTCTTCCTGCATTGAACAAGGCAAGGGGAACTGCAAAAAGTATGCAATGTCTGAACAATATCAAGCAGATCGGATTC
Organism: Lentisphaeria bacterium; assembly: GCA_017504325.1. Taxonomy (GTDB): domain Bacteria; phylum Verrucomicrobiota; class Lentisphaeria; order Victivallales; family UBA1829; genus RGIG5327. The sequence continues at coordinate 209 of JAFVRL010000225.1, forward strand.
GGGATCATAAACTACACGGAGTCTTATAAAGACTATTATGTCCCATACAATCTCTTCGGTCAAAGCTGGGTTTTCGGTCTTGCAGATGTGAAGAACCGTAATTACGGAACACAACGGGAGAAAACATTGCGGCTCATTGATTACCGTCTTCTCTTCTGCCCCTCCTCCAAATTTACTTATAAGGAAGGACTGGCACTGTATGCCGGGGACAAACATGAAATGTATTCTGACTATGGTTACAACTGGTATATTCTCAACAACAGTCTTAAATGCAGACTGGAAAGAAGCGGACATTGCAAGATCCCCAGTAAGCAGTTTGTTGCAATGGATTCCTGTAAGAAACTCGGTGTGGATACCGGAAAGGATAATGCCACAAGTCTTGTCAATTCTTACAGTACCACAGCCGAAAGATTCCCGGATGCTTTCAAACATGACGGAAAAGTGAATACCGTTTATGCTGACGGACACGCCGGGGGAGTCAGGGTTTCCAACAAGTTCAAGCCTCACGGTACAATGGGGACCGGGGACAAATGGCGGCGTTCGACTTATGACTGGAACCGTTTTTACAATTGCAGTTTCTGATTTGACCGGCGGAAATCCCCCTGTTTTATGTTCAGCAGAACAGGGAGCCGGATGAAAAAAAAGCCCATGAAGGAAAAAAAATCAAAAAAAGTTCTTTTTCGGGAATTTTTTATGTTGAAATTGTAAAAAAAGTCGTGTATTTTATAGACATGGTTTTTGAGGATTTTTTCTGTTGTCCGGCAGGATGGCACCAAAGATCTTCTTTTTGAGTTGTCTTGTATAAAGACAGCCCTTGAACAATCTACTGTGAACAAGAAAACGGAAGAGGACGTTCAATTCCGGAACAGAGAAGGGTTCTATTCTGATGATGGAACTTAAAAATGATGTGCAGAATATGCAGAATGGGCAGGCTTCCTGTGCCTGCAAATGTGGAAAAACTCCTGTAAGCAATGCCGATTATATGGCAAGACAGGAGAATACAGAATCCAATGCAAGAAGTTATCCGAGAAAGTTTCCCTTTTCTCTGGTAAAGGCAAAGGGTTCCTGGGTGGAGGATGTTGAAGGAAACCGGTATCTGGATTTCCTCTGCGGTGCCGGTACACTGGCTCTGGGTCACAATGATCCTGAAGTGAATCAGGCAATGGTGGAGATGCTGACCAATGATGCTCCCCTGCACACCCTTGACCTGATGACTCCTGTCAAAGATACCTTTGTGCAGACTCTTATTTCCCTTCTGCCTCCCGGTTTGAAGGAAAATGCCAAAGTGCAGTTCTGCAGTCCTTCCGGAACAGATGCAACAGATGCAGCCATCAAACTTTGCAAAACCGCAACCGGACGCAGATCTGTGATTGCTTTCCATGGCGGTTATCACGGTATGGGGCATGGCGCATTGGCACTTACCGGTAATCTGGGGGCAAAGGAAAAGGTTGCCTCCCTGATGCCGGATGTGCATTTCTTCCCCTATCCTTATTCCTACCGCTGTCCCTTCGGACTCGGCGGGGAAATGGGGATCAAAGCCTGCTGCGAATATTTTGAACGCACTCTGAAAGATCCGGAAAGCGGGATCATTCCTCCTGCCGCTGTGATCCTTGAACCCATACAGGGGGAAGGCGGAGTTATTCCCGCCCCTGTGGAATTTTTGCAGACGGTGAGAAGAGTTACGGAAGAACTGGGGATCCCCATGATCGTGGATGAGATCCAGTGCGGCGTGGGCAGAAGCGGAAAATTCTTTGCTTTTGAGTATGCAAATATCGTCCCGGATGTGATCCTTGTGTCCAAAGCCATCGGCGGGACCCAGCCCATGTCTGTGGTGGTTTACAATAAGAAACTGGATAAATGGCAGCCCGGTGCCCATGCAGGGACATTCCGCGGCAATCAGCTTGCCATGAGAGCCGGTACTGTTGTCATGAACCGGGTTTCCAAACCGGAATTTCTTGCGGAAGTCATTGAAAAAGGAGATATGATCCGGGCGAGAGTCAATGCACTCAAGGAAAAAGTTTCCATCATCGGCGATGTCCGCGGGAAGGGGCTGATGTTCGGTTGTGAGTTCGTTGATCCCGCCGGAAAGAAAGATTCTCTGGGATCTCTGCCGGGAAATGGTGAGATCGCGGCAAAGGTACAGCATCTCTGCTTTGAAAACCGTCTTGTTATGGAACGGGGAGGCAGAAATGGAGCAGTAATGCGTTGTCTTTGTGCATTGAATGTGACAAAAGAGGATGTAAATATCATGCTTGACACCTTTGAAAAGGTCGTGTTGAGTGTGGATAAGGAAATCGCAGGAAAATAACAATTTTTCCGGTATATTCCAGACCCGTCAGACCAGTGTATGTCCGGCGGGTCTTGTTTTTCGGAAACAGGCAGGAAAGCAGATAAATATGAGTACAGAATATCAACATTTGGTTCTGACGGAAAATTCCGCAGATAAAATGGAATATAAACGCATGATCACCCTTGCAGTGGAAAAGATCCTTGCTTCTCTGGATTCCGGGGATGCGTACAAGGGATTGACTCCGGAAAAACTCCGGGAAAGAGTGCATACGGATGAACTTCTGCCTGAAAATGGTTTGGGGTTTGATGCTGTTCTTGAAGAGACCTCTGAAAAGATCCTGCCGAATTTTCTCCGGCCTTTTTCCACCTCTTACATGGCGCATTTACACAGTTCCGCCCTGTTGGAATCCATAGTCTCCGAACTGATCCTTTCCACTTTCAATCAGTCCATGGACAGCTGGGATCAGGCTCCTGTGGCAACGGAGATCGAAGTGGAAGTGATCCGGCATCTGTGCAAACTGTATGGCTACGGCGAAGGCAGTGACGGAGTGTTTACTTCCGGCGGATCCCAGTCCAATCTTTCCGGACTTCTTCTGGCAAGAGATTGGTTCTGCAATACAAAACTGCATTGGGATGTCAAGAAACTGGGATTGCCGGCTTCCTACCGTAAATTCCGGCTTTATGCTTCAGAAATATCTCATTTTTCCATGGAAAAAAGTACACACCTTATGGGGCTGGGGTATGATTGTGTGGTGAAAGTTTCTGTCAATGATGCCATGCAGATGGATACGGAAGCATTGGAAAAACTCATTCAGCAGGATCTGGAAGAAGGAAACCTGCCTTTCTGTATTGCCGCAACAGTGGGAACAACAGACTTTGGAAGTATCGATCCGCTGGATACTCTTGCCGGGATCGCAAAGAAATATTCTATCTGGCTCCATGCGGATGCTGCATACGGCAGCGGCGTGATCCTTTCTGATAAATATGCATATAAGGTAAAAGATCTTGCCCTTTGTGATTCCATTACAGTGGATTTCCATAAAATGTTCCTTCTGCCCATCTCCTGCAGTGCTTCTCTGGTGAAGGATGGAAAGAACTTTGAATGTCTCACTCTTCATGCGGATTATCTGAACAGGGAGGAAGATGAAGAGGATGGTTACATCAATCTTGTGGATAAATCCATGCAGACCACCCGCAGATTTGATGCATTGAAGGTCTGGTTTTCTTTCCGGGCGAGGGGACGCAACGGCTGGTCGGAGATCATTACAAGATTTATGGAAAATGCGCTTTATCTCTACGACAGACTGGAAAAATCTCCTGATTTTGAAGTTGCTGTCAAGCCGGAGATCAGTTCTGTTGTGTTCCGTGTCCTGCCCGGAACCGGAGTAAAAGAAAGTGCGGACGATATGAATAAGAGGATCAGACGCAAACTTCTCCATGAACATGGTGTGGTCATCGGCCAGACGGTGTGCAAAGGAAATGTCTGTTTGAAATTCACATTGCTCAACCCTCTTCTTACTCACGAGAAACTCAATGAATTGCTTTCTCTTATCCTCTCCTTGAGATAAGAAAGATTTTTTATACAGAAAAAAAACTCCTGACCGGTCTGTTTTGCGTGCCTGTCAGGAGGTTTTGTTTTTGAAGCAACCGGCAGGGTCAGATTCTGTGTTCTTCAACGATCTTTTTCTGTACCGCAAGATTGGAAAGGTAATAGCTGCTGCCTGTTTTATCCGCATCTCCTGAAAGGATGAAAAGTCCTCCGGAACGCAGCAAACCTTTTTCTTTGTAGATTTTTACGAGAGTCTCTCCGATCCTGTTATCGCACCGGATATTATTCAGATCCAGTTTTCC
>JAFVRL010000226.1 GCA_017504325.1 Lentisphaeria bacterium
AGCGTCCATAAATATTTTGACGGCGAAATTTTGGAGCAAACACTATATGGTATTTGCAATTCCATCTCGTGTGTGATAAAGTATCTGTGTCTTTTGACATGTTTACACCTCTTGGTTTGATTGAATGCGGTTGGCGAACCAACATTTAATATAATCCAGGAGGTTTTCTTTATCTACTTGCAGCTGAAGCTTTTTGGCTACTTACCGGCAGAGCCGGTAGTTTTTTTGTCCTGAAGGAGGACAAAAAAATCCGGAAGATATATCATCCTCCGGATCAGAAAGAGAAAATAAACTCTTATCAGACAGCCGTTTCCTGCGTATCTTCCGCTTTCACATTCCCCATTTCAAACTGTGTGGGTTTGTGCCAGTAGGCAATAATGGTATTGGTGATGAAAATAGAAGAGTAGGAACCGAAGATCATACCGAAAAGCATCACAGAAACAAAGTCACGGATGCCGGGACCGCCGAAGATCACCTGCATAAGCAGAACCATCATGGTGGTGACAGTCGTGAGGATCGTACGGGAGAGAGTCTGATTCACACTCAAATTGATCAATCCCCAGTAAGTACAGGAGCCGTTGTTCATCAATTTCAGATTTTCACGCACGCGGTCGAAGGTAACGATGGTATCGTTGATGGAGATACCGATGATGGTAAGAGCTGCTGCCACCACATTCATGGTGATCTGCCCGCCCAGCATCAGGTAAAGACCGATACTCGTGATAACGTCATGCAGAAGAACGATGTTCCCGGCAATAGAGTATGCAAACTGGAAACGGAAGGTCATGTAAAGGATCATCACCGCAAAGGAGAGGATCATGGAGATGATGGAGATCTTCAGGAAGGTGGATCCGATCAATGCTCCCAGTGTGGACTGGGACTTGGGAACGAATTTGCTGTCGGGGTATGCCTTCTGCAATGCTTTGGTCACAGCATCATTTACAGCAGTTCCCTGTTCAGCAGTTGCCGCCTGATCTTTTTTGTCCCGGATAAGGATTTCCACTTCCCGTTCATCTCCGGCAGCTCCACTGGCTTTGTAAGTGATCTTGTTTTCAAAGCCCAGTTTGGTGAGAAACTCATCCAGTTTTTCAGCGGGAACAGCTTTGGTATAAGAATACACCAGCTGGGTACCGCCTGTAAAGTCAATACTCAAACAATCCCGTCCTCTTACACATACCACCACGATGGTAGCAAGGATAAAGAGTGTGGAAAATCCGATGGCATACCATCTTTTGCCCAGAAAGTCAAAGTGGGGTTCCTTGATAAATGCACACATCTTGAGACTTGTGACATGGAAGAAACGCATCATAAGGTCAAAGAGCAGTCTGGTCAGGAACACAGCGGTAAACATGGTGGTGAATACCCCGATGGCAAGTGTCACAGCAAATCCTTTGATCGCCCCTGTTCCCTGCCACAGAAGAACCATGGACACGAAAAGGGTGGTAAGGTTGGAGTCAAAAATGGCACTGTACGCACGGTCAAACCCCAGATCCACTGCATTCTGAAGGGTCTTGCCTGCAGCAACTTCTTCACGGATACGCTCATAAATAAGCACGTTTGCGTCAACAGCCATACCGAAGGTAAGAATGATACCGGCAATACCGGGCAATGTAAGCGTCACATCGAATGCGGCAATAGCACCAAGTATCAGAACACCGTTGAGTGCAAGAGAGATAACAGCAACAACACCGCTCTTGAGGTAGTAAACGATCATAAAGATCATAACAACGATAAGACCGGCGATACCGCTGTAGATACCGTCTCTGATCGTGGCTTTACCGATAAGGGGGTCAATATCAGACTGTGCCTGGATCTCCATGGAGAAAGGCACGCTTCCGGAAACAAGGGCGTTGGAAATATTTTCCGCATCTTCACGGGAGAAGTTACCGGAGATCTGGGCATTTCCTCCGGTGATCGCCTGACGGATCACAGGAGCGGAATAGAGCTGACCATCCAGTACGATACCAAGTTTGCGACCAACGTTTTTGCTGGTGACTTCACCGAACTGAACGGCTCCCTTGTGTTTGAAAGAGAGAAGGATCTCACGCTGACCGAACTGATCCATGGCGGCATAAGCATTGTCGATCTCTTTCCCGTCCATCTGTGCTTCACGCTCTACGAGATAAACCTCCTCCACCATTTTTCCATCACGCATCTCCTGGGATTTGAGAAGTTCATATCCTTCAGGAGCTGTAAAGGTCTTGGGATTGGCATAATATGCCTGAAGTTCCCGTTCATTGTCAGGATGGATCAGACGGAACTGGAGTCTGGCGGAAAGTTTCACAAGATTTTCAATTACGATCTTTTCTTCCTTGGTGGCAAGGGGAACACGCATGGAGATATATTCCCGTCCGGCGGGAGTGATATCCGCTTCATAGATATTTTTTCCGGTAAGGCGTTTGCGCAATGTTTCAATGGCAATATCTCTGTACTGGTCGAAATTCTTTTCGATCTTTTCCCTGTCCGCTTTTTCAGGAACAAGGGCAAGCATGAATTCCGCACCGCCGTCCAGGTCGATACCGAGCCGGATGGAACCGGCAGAGTTTTTACGGATCACAGAGATCACGTCACGGTTGGTGGTGATCTTCTGGCTTTTCACGATAACAGGTTTCACCAGAGAAGCAAGCTGAACACCTTTTTCTGCAGCAACAGTTTCCAGTGCGGCTGAATTGGAGGGGGCTTCCCCTTTGGCATATTTGGCTTTGGCGGCTTCAATAACTTCGGCAGCCACCTTGGAGGAGGGATCACTCAAAATACCTTTGAAGGTATCATAGAAATCCCGCTGTCCCAGAGGATACATGGAAAAGAGGAAGACGCCCAGCACAAGCAGGGCGAAAACCGATCTTAAAATTACAGGTTTTTTATTCATTTCTTTTCAGGCTCCGCATTGGCTGCTTCATTCCGTACGATCTGGCTGACAGCATTTTTCAATACTTTGATGCGGGCATTGTCGGAGATCTTGACAACAAAATGATCTTCTTTAACAGTATCAACAGTACCCATGATACCGCCGATGGTCACGATCTCTTCGCCCACTTTGATGGAAGAAAGCATCTCTTCTTTTTTCTTGCGTTCTTTTCTCTGACCGTTCCACATAAGGAAAATAAATACTCCCATGATCACGATAAAGGGAACCATTCCGCCAAGACCTTCCATCATGCTCTGGGGCTTTTTGGCAGCACCGGAAGCAGGTACAGCCTGATTGGAAGTTGTTGTCGCAGGAACTGCGGCATTAACAGTTTTTGCAGCAGGTGCCGCATCAGCAATTGTGTAGATCGTCATACTTTTTCTCCATATTTAAGTTGTTCTTATGTATGATTGATCCTGTAATTTACTTCATATCCTTTCAAGTACAAGGGAAAAAACATCTTTTCCGCAGAAAAAAACAATAAAAAGCCTTCTTTCTTCCATTTTTCCCCTGTTTTTCAATAGATACAGGATCTGTAAATGAAAAAACCGGTACCTTTCAATCATAAAAGTACCGGTAAAGATTTATTTTTTCAGAGAGATGGTCACACTCTTCATGGCTCCATCACCGGAACTTTCAGTAACAAGATCCGCTTCATTCTCCAATGTAATGTGGATGATGCGGCGGTCATGAGAGTTCATGGGAGGAAGAGTTTTGGCTTCTCCCCAGCGGCGGACCTCTTTAGCAGCATCCAATGCCTGCTGACGGAGATTATCTTCCATTTCAGAATTTCCATCTCCGAAATCCCTGCGGGAGTTTCTTCTTCCGCCGCGATCATCAAAAGATCTTCTGCGGGAGGAGTGTTCCCCTTTATCCTTTCCGGATCTTTCCGCACGGTCACCGGCACGGTCTTTACGCTCGTTCCGGGAGGCGTAACCATCAAGATCGATATACACTTTGGGGAAATCAGGATTTTCCTTCTGCATCATCTTATTGAGAATAAGCTGAAGGCTCTCAAGTGTCTGCCCTTTGCGTCCGATGATCCTTCCGGCATCTTCGCTTGTCACATAAAGATTGATTTTGCTTGTGTGCCCTTCCGCTTTGACTGTCCCTTCCAATCCCAGAAAATCCAGCATGGTCACAAGAGCAACTCTGGTCTTGTCCACCATTTCAGGAGTGATGGGAATGACAACACGCTCACGACGGGCCTTGCGTTCTTCTTTTTCCTCATCTGCATTTTCATCAGCCTCATCAGCCTCATCCGCCCCTTCACAGGAACAGCAGCAGGAGGTTTCTTCCGGATCTTTTTCATCACTGCAGCAACAGCAGCAGGTTTCTTCCTGCACATTCCCGGCACCGGTCCCCTCTTCAACAGGGGCGGCAGGAACATTTTCGGAGGCAACTGTTCCGGCAGGGGAAACAATGTTTTCTCCGGCAGGAGTTTCCACCATGTCTTTTTCGTTTTCCATAATTACAAGCCTTTGCTTTTATGCGGGTTTGGATGTGGAGGACGCTGCCTCTTTCTCCTCTTCCCTTTTTGCTATATATTGTGTATATTTCATCTGTAAAATGCTGAAGATCTGACTTACCGTCCAGTACAGAGTAAGACCGGAGGGCAGATTGTAAAGCATCACCAGCATGATAATGGGCATAAACATCATCATTTTCTGCTGCATGGGATCAGCTCCGGTAGAGGGAGTCATCTTCTGCTGCCAGACCATAAGGGCGGTCATAATAAGGATGAGAGGATGGATCCCGTACCCGAAAAGGAACCGGGGTCCCACAAGGTCGGGCTTGGTCAGATCCGTGGCCCACAGGAAGGAAACATGACGCAGTTCCACGGAGGCATCCAATGCAGAATACAACGCCAGGAACACCGGGATCTGCAGAAGGATGGGCAGACAGCCGCCCAGAGGATTCACGCCTTCCTTGCGGTAAAGTTCCATCATCTTCTGATTCATCAGCTGGGGATTGTCTTTATACTTTTCCTTGAGTTCTTTCACCATGGGACCGACCTTCTGCATCTTACGCATGGAGTTGTTGGCTTTCTGGGTCACAGGCCAGAACACAACACGGACGATAATGGTAAGAAGAATAATGGCTATACCGTAGGAGCCGCACCACTCTTTCAGGTACTTGAGGAATACCACCAGCGGTCGGGCAAGAAATTCCATGAAGGAAAAATAGGAAAGGTGCAGTACACCAATGGCACTTTCAGGAAGTTTTTTGATCTCTTCGACACTTTTCGGACCGGTATAACAACTTGCTTCCAGAGAATAAGGCACATTGGCAAGAAGAGTTACATTGTTATATACCCCCCCCACAGAAGGAACGAAATAATTTTCCTCCGGATCTTCCGGCATGGGTTTTGCCACTCTTGTCAGCAGAAAACCGCCATCAAAAGGTTTTACAGGGAAAAAGAGAGAGGCGAAATATTTGTTGGAAGTTCCGATCCAATCCACAGGGGAACTTACTGCGGCTTTTTTAAATTTTTCCTCTTTGGAAGAGGGACTCACTGAAGTAAGTTTCTTTGCAGATGCATGACAGAACTCAATATTGTGGGGATCATTGTAGAGAGTATCCCCGGCAAGATATTTAAGAGGCGGCAAACCTGCATTCCAGAGCACAAGTCTGGACAGAACTACAGGAGAGGCACTCAAATTCACAAGAGAATAGACGCATTTAAGAGAATAGGAGGAGGGAGCAAGGGAAAAAATCTGGGTAAGACGGATAAGATTTTTTCCATCACTGTAGATTTTCTGTAATGTTACAGCCCCCTTATCCGCATTTACCTTCTCCACTTTGGCAAGTTTCCACGGTGCAGGAAGGACAAGAGCAAAACTGCGCACAGCAGGATCCCCGGGAACGAACTCCACACTCTTCTTTTTATCGGCGGAATGTTTGTACTGGAAAAAGATACTCTTTACCACACTGCCGGAAGCCGGATCGATATAGAAGGCGGCAAGCTCATTTTCCAGTTTCTGCTCCGGATAGACTTCCTTTGTTTCCACCGCAGGAACTTCAACAGACGCAGCAGGAACTTCCGGCGTTTTCACTGCAGGATTTGCAACTTTATCAGCCACAGGAACAGTTGAAACAAGGAGTCCCTGATTATTTTCAGCAACAGCATCCTTTTTGGAGAAGGAGGTAAAATACCACCATCCGGCAAGGAAAAGCACGGCAACAGCTATAACTATAACAGATTCTTTATCAAATTTCACAATTCACCTTTTCTTCCGGCAGTCTTTCCGTACCGACTGCCTGTTTACCGGACAAATCCGTCATTCTCTCCGGTCTGTTCTTCTCTCCGGGTCACCCCGGCACGATCATTCCGGCAACCACTTTCTTTCATTCTCCCCCGGGATCTTTCCACTTACAGAAAAGTCCTTTCAGGGAAAACTCATCAGGCACCGGATCATATCCCCCTTTGCAGAAGGGTTGACAACGCAATAAGCGGAAAAGTGTGAGACACCCTCCTTTTATTGCACCATGCTTCATCACCGCATCCGCTGCATAAGCGGAACAACTGGGATGAAACCGGCAGCACCGGGGCAGGTAAGGCGATATACAAAGTTTATACAGCCGGAGCAATAACAACAGCAATCCGGACAGGGAAAAAGTCAACTTGAATTCCGGGAAGTACCCTTCCAATGCGTCATCCCTGACTTTTTCATAAGGTAGAGAAGCTGACCGGCAACCGCATCCATCTTCATTTTCAGGATCTCTCTCCTGGGTATAAGCAGGATCCGGCATGGCATCATCTCCACTTTGCTGCTTAAAGTACGCATAGCTTCATGCAGAAGCCGCTTCGCCCGGTTGCGCCGGACAGCTCTTTTATCAAACTTCCGGCTGCAGATCACCCCGTAACGAACCCCGTCTTCAGATTCAGGACACGGTGCATGGATAAGCAAAGTACAGAAAGAAGTATATTTCCGACCGTTCATCCGGACAAAATCAAACTCACTCTTCAAAGTGAATCTGTCCTGTCGCCCGATGACACCACCACCGTATTCTGACATCTTTACCATTTTTCCATCTTACAGTCCCGTTCCGGATCTACTCCGGAACAGCAACTTTTTCAGCAGAAAAATCACACAAGAGCAAGGCGTTTACGGCCTTTGGCGCGGCGTCTGGCAAGGACCTTGCGTCCGCCTTTGGTTGCCATTCTTGCTCTGAAACCGCAACGGCGGGCTCTGACGAGTCTGGAGGGCTGATAAGTTCTTTTCATTGTTCTTTACCTTTCCCCCCCGTATTTTCTACGGAGGCTTGTTATTGTTTCAATACCGATTTGGAATCACAAAAATTGACCAAATAATATACTCTCCATCATAATATTTTCAAGTGCAAACATTCTCTTTTCGATAAAAAAATCACTTTTTTTATTTTTCTACTTGCACACATTTGCAAAATACAGGATTTCTTTCAGGATTTTTCGCTCATACAGGACTTTTTCCATTGAATTTATCCGTATGCGCGTATATATTAATAGTTTAAAAACCGGTCTCACCCGGAGTTTGATAAGAGAAAAATAATTTTCTGCACATATTCAACAACCAACAAGGAAAGAAGATCATGTTCAAAGTAAGACAGGGTCAGATGAACTTCCCCAAAATGGAGGAAGATGTTCTCTCATTCTGGAAACAGGATGCCACATTCAAAAAATCTCTGGAAAACCGCAAGGGTAAAGAAGAGTTCGTTTTTTATGACGGACCTCCCTTTGCTACCGGTCTTCCCCACTACGGACACCTGCTTGCCGGTACCATCAAGGATGTTGTTCCCCGTTACCAGACCATGCGGGGCAAATACTGCGAACGCACCTTCGGCTGGGACTGCCACGGTCTGCCTGTGGAATATGAAATGGAAAAACAGCTGAATCTTTCCGGTAAAAAAGAGATCGAAGACTACGGGATCGACAAATTCAATGAAGCCTGCCGTTCCATCGTTCTGCGTTACACAAAAGAGTGGCAGGAGATCGTAACAAGAATGGGCCGCTGGGTGGATTTTGAAAACGGCTACCGTACCATGGATCTTGACTACATGGAATCCATCTGGTGGCTTTTCAAACAGCTCTGGGATCAGGGACTTATCTATGAAGGTTACAAAGTCCTTCCCTACTGCGCCCGCTGCTCCACCCCTCTCTCCAACTTTGAAGCCAACCAGGGCTACAAGGAAGTGGTGGATCCTGCCATCACCATCCGTTTCAAAGTAAAGGGGGAGGAAAACACCTACATCCTGGCATGGACAACCACCCCCTGGACTCTGCCCTCCAACATGGCACTTGCCTTTGGTCCGGATGTGGACTATGTGAAGGTGAAAGACGGAGAAGACTTCTACATCCTCGCTCAAGCAAGACTTTCCGCCTACTACAAAAAAGATGAAATGCCCGAAATCGTCAGCACATTCAAGGGCAAAGAGATGGAAGGCACACAGTACGAACCCCTCTTCCCCTACTTCCTGGGCGAAAAAGCCAAAGGCGGTTACCTTGTGAAAGGAACCGAATACCAGCAGGTGAAGGAAGGATTTGACTTTGTGAAAGAAGGTGCCTACCGTGTGATCACTGCCGACTATGTCAGCACGGAAGACGGTACCGGTATCGTACATATCGCCCCCCTCTTCGGGGAAGATGACTGTGCCGCAGGTAAAGCATACGGGATCCCCGCTGTCTGTCCGGTGGATGCAGAATGTAAATTCACCTCCGAAATCTCCGATTATGCCGGAAGATTTGTAAAGGATGCCGATAAAGACATCATGGACCGTCTGAAGGCGGAAAGAAAACTTGTGGCACGCTCCACAGTGAAACACAGTTATCCCCACTGCTGGCGTGATGACTCCCCCCTGATCTACAAGGCGGTCACCACCTGGTTCGTGAAGATCGATCCCATCAAGCAGAAAATGCTCAATGCCAACTCCCAGATGACCTGGGTACCCTCCCACATCAAAGAGGGCCGTTTCGGAAAATGGCTGGAAAATGCCCGTGACTGGGCGATCAGCCGCAACCGTTACTGGGGCTGCCCCCTCCCCATCTGGAGAAATGAAGATACAGGGGAAATGATCTGCGTGGGTTCCGTTGCCGAACTGGAAAAACTTACCGGCAAAAAAATCACCGATATCCACAAACATTTTGTGGACGATCTGGAGATCCGTACAGAAAACGGCACCATCCTCCGCCGCGTTCCTGAAGTGCTGGACTGCTGGTTTGAATCCGGCTCCATGCCCTATGCCCAGAAACATTATCCCTTTGAAAACAAGGAACACTTTGATGAAACATTCCCTGCCGACTTTATCGCAGAAGGTCTTGACCAGACCCGCGGATGGTTCTATACTCTGGTGGTCATGGCGGCAGCTCTCTTTGACAAGCCCCCTGCCCTGCATGTGATCGTCAACGGTCTGATCCTTGCGGAAAACGGTCAGAAGATGAGTAAGAGACTCAAAAACTATCCCGATCCGCTTGACATCGTCCGTACCTACTGGGCTGACGCTCTGCGTCTTTTCCTGCTGGGCTCTCCTGTCGTCAGAGCGGAAGACCTGAAATTCTCTGAAGACGGCATCAGGGAAGTGATGCGCGGCGTCATGCTTCCCCTCTGGAACTCCTTCAGCTTCTTCACCACATACGCCAACGTGGATAACTGGACTCCCGCCGCCGACGGCAAATGTCCGGAAAAACTTTCCAATCCCCTTGACCGCTGGATCCTTTCCTCCCTTGCGGACATGGTGGAGGAAGTACGCATTGCCATGGACGGCTTCCAGCTGCAGAAGGCTGCCAACAGATTTGAACAGTTTGCCGAAGACCTTACCAACTGGTACATCCGCCGCAGCCGCCGCAGATTCTGGAAGAGTCAGAATGACGGGGACAAAAATGATGCCTATGCCACACTTTATTATGCACTTATCACCTTTGTAAAATGTGCCGCCCCCTTCATTCCCTTTGTGACAGAAGAGATCTACCGCTCCCTGCGTACAGAATCCATGCCGGGATCCGTCCATCTCTGCGATTATCCTGAAGCAGAGATCTGGAGACGGGATGCAATTCTGGAAAAACAGATGACTGCTACCAGAACAGCGGTCTCACTGGGAAGATTCATCCGTACACAGAAGAATCTGAAAGTCAGACAGGCACTGGCAAAGGCTATGATCGTTTCCGATGATGAAGAAACAAGAAAACTCCTTCAGGAAACAAGTGACATCATCGCAGAAGAATTGAATGTGAAAGAGATCGTTCTGAGTGCCAACGAAGAAGAACTTGTCAGTTTCAGCGCAAAGGCGAACTTCAAAGTTATGGGCAAAAAACTCGGTGCCCAGATGAAGGAAGCTGCCGGGATCATCTGCAAGTTCACTTCTTCCGAGATCGCCGCCATCGTCCGTGGTGAAGCGAAAAAGATCACTCTTGCTTCCGGTCTGGAATATGATGTGACTGAAGACGATCTTGCCATCGTCCGTACGGAAAAAGAAGGGTTTGCCGCTGCAACCGAAAACGGTATCACCATTGCACTGGATACCAACCTTACTGCGGAACTGATTGAAGAGGGCATCGCCCGTGAGTTCATCAGCAAGATCCAGAACATGAGAAAAGAAGCCGGTCTGGAAGTCTCTGACAGGATCGATGTGGAATTTGCCTCTGATGCGGAAGTGGTGAAAGCGGTTGCCGCCTATGTAAATCACATTTCCGAAGAAACACTTGCGGTAAATGTGAAAAGCGTGGAAGCTCTCGAAGGAACAAAGAGTGACATCAATGGTCACGATGCCGTTATCGTCATCAAAAAAGCATAACAATATACAATTTAAAAAATATGGGAAACAATAAAGATTTCCCATATTCTTTTTTCAGGATGAAACAAATATGAGCGAAAACAAGAAAAAAAGGATCCTTTCCGGTATCCAGCCTTCCGGAGTACCCCATATCGGTAACTTTTTCGGTATGATGCGTCAGGCTCTGGAATTGCAGGAAAAGGGGGATGCCTATCTCTTTATTGCGGATCTCCACTCCCTTACCGTCAATCCCAAACCACAGGAACTGCGGGAACGCATCGACCGTCTGGCTCTGGACTTCCTTGCCTGCGGTCTTGATCCGGAAAAAACAGCGTTTTTCCGTCAGAGTGACATCAACGGGATCTGCGAACTTACCTGGATACTCAACTGCATCACCAATATGGGGCTTCTGGAACGGGCGCACAGTTACAAAGACAAGATTGCCAAAGGTTTTGTCCCCAATAACGGACTTTTTTCTTATCCGGTTCTGATGGCTTCCGACATTCTTATTTATAAAGCGGACAGCGTTCCTGTGGGAAAAGACCAGAAACAGCATCTGGAGATCACAAGAGATCTTGCCATCCGTTTCAATCAGATGTACGGGGATATTTTTGTCATTCCCGAACCCATCATCCCGGAAACGGTTGCGGTAGTCCCGGGTATCGACGGACAGAAGATGAGCAAAAGTTACAATAATACCATCGAACTTTTCGGAAATGAAAAGCAGATCCGTAAAAAGATCATGTCCATCCCCACCGACTCCACTCCCATGGAAGACCCGAAAGATCCGGATAAATGCAATATATATAAATTGTATTGTCTTTTTGCCGATGAGATCCAGAAGGAAGAACTTGCGGCAAAATACCGGGGCGGCAACTTTGGCTACGGTCATGCAAAACAGGCTCTTTTTGAAGCCTATATGGACTTTTTCGCCCCCATGCGGAAACGCCGGGAAGAGTTGGAAAAAGATCCGGGATACATTCAGAGCATCCTGAAAAAAGGTGCGGAAAAAGCCAATGCCATTGCTGCTGAAACTCTGGAAGAAGTACGCAAGGCTGTAGGATTGCGGTAAACAGCATCCGCAGGGGGGAATGATGAAAACAGAATTTGTACCTTCTTATATTGAATCACTTTCTGAACTCAAAAAGTTCGGTATAGATTCTGTTGCCGTTGCCATCGGTGTTTTTGACGGAGTACACAAAGGACACGCCAAACTTTTGCATGAATTGCAGGAAATGGCGATTTCCTTATCCGCCTATCCGGTGGCAATGACCTTTTTCCCCCATCCAAGAAGTGTCCTTTTCCCGGATAATGCCCCGCTGCTCCTTCTTCCTCCCAATGAAAAACTGCGTCTTATTTGCCGGAACGGGGCAAAAGCGGTAGTCACCCTTCCTTTTACAAAGGAGTTTGCCGCTCTTTCACCGGAAGATTTTTTACAGCAATGCCTTTTCGGACACAGCGTGGAGGTCAAAGGTATCTGCGTGGGGCGCAACTGGAAGTTCGGCAGTATGGGAAAAGGGGACAGACTCTTTCTGGAAAAAAAGGCGGCGGAAAAAGGTTTTCTGTTCAAAGCTGTGGATGAACTGCGTAAAGAGGACGGAAAAGTTGTCAGCAGTACCGCCATAAGAGAAAGCATTGCCAAAGGAGAACTTTCTGAAGCGGAAAAAATGCTGGGCAGACCTTACAGATTTTACGGTGTCGTGGAAAAAGGGTATCAGGTGGCAGGCAAAGAACTTGCCACCCCCACAGCCAATCTGAAACTGCAATATGGGGTACTTCCGCCGCTGGGAGTATATGCGGCAAAAGTGGAAGTGGACGGAAAAACCTATCCTGCGGCAATGAATGTAGGGATCGCCCCCACCTTTGAGGAGCGTTACGGAAAGATCGATCCCAGAATCGAACTGCATTTGCTTACCCCGCCGGAGGAGAGTTTGTACGGAAAGTATATTTCGGCAGAACTGGTTTCATTCATAAGGCAGGAAAGAAAATTTGATTCCCCCGCATTGCTGAAAGAGCAGATCGGAAAAGATATTCAGGAGATCCGGCAGGCAATAGCGGAAAAAGAAAAGAATTAAGATAAAACAGGGTAAAAGGGAAAGG
>JAFVRL010000227.1 GCA_017504325.1 Lentisphaeria bacterium
ATCATCTGTTACGGAAATAAGAGAGGAACCTCCGCCGCCGATACGGATACTGATTTTACCGGCTCCCGCATCCAGGGAATTTTCCACAAGTTCCTTGAGTACAGAGGCAGGTCTCTCAATGACTTCTCCTGCGGCGATCTTATTATAGATCTTTTCTGAAAGGAGGTTGATCCTGCTCATTTTATTTCCTTTGTTTTTTCAATATTTTTCCCGGAAATATCCTCTTTCCGGATCTTCTGAAGATCCTGTTTTGCCTCCTCCAGGATACGGATGAACTCTTTTTCCTGCCGCAGGGAATTGAAAGAACGGTCCTGTGCCAGAAAAAGGATCCTGTGGCCCAGCAGTTCAAATGCTTTCCGGAAATAGATAAGAGCATTTTTCCTGTCTCCGGAAACGGCATACATTCCTGCAAGGTTCAGGACGGCAGAGGCGGAGGAGGGATCGTTTTTCAATAATTGCAGTAAAGTACCTATTGCTTCGTGAAATTTTTTCTGTTTGGCAAGGGCTGTACTCAAATTATTCATGGGAACCGGATTTTCCGGATCAAGATAGATCTGCTGACGGAAGACAGCTTCCGCCTCTTTGTATTTTTCCTGCAGATAAAGAACTTTTCCCAGAAGTGCGTGCAGTTTCACATTTCTGCCGTGAAAAACAAGGGCGGTACGCAAACGGTCTTCAGCAGAAAGAAAATCACCGTTTTCCATATCTCTTTCTGACAGTACAAGGATCCGTGCCGGGTCAAGAACTTTTTTCTCCCGGTCAGTTGCCTGCCGGAAAATGAATGGTGATTCTTCCACCTGCTGCCGGATGGGCTGCATGGGGCTTCTTAATTCCAGGCGGATCACATTTCCGTTGAAATCTGTTTTTTGAACAGGAGGAGCCGTTTCTTCCGCTTTCTTTTTCAATGTGCTGATCGCCCATGTCCCCCCAACGATGAAAAGGGCAAAGACTGAAAGACTGATCAATCTTTTATACATGTGGCGTTTGTTGGGATCATCTGTCATTTGTCAGCTCCATTTCCTTTGTTTTCCGGGAAGTGGCACGCACAGAAATGCCCCGGATGGATCTCCTGCAGATACGGAACAGCGGAGGAACACTTCTTTATGTATTCCGCATTGTCTGCAGAAACGGAACACCTGTTGCAAAAACGGCATCCCGGAGGAAAATCTGCGGGGAGGGGAACGGTTCCGGGGATCGTCTGAAGACGCCCTCTCTCTCCGCCAAGCACCGGAACTGCTGCAAGAAGAGCTTTTGTGTAGGGATGTGAGGGGGATTTCATCAGCAGATCCACTTGTGCCATTTCTGCGATCCTTCCGGCATACATGACTGCTACTTTATCCGCGATCTCCGCAACAAGCCCGAAATTGTGGGTCACAAGGATCACTGCCATTCCCAGAGTATTTTTCAACTCAAGCAGGAGTTCAAGGATCTGCGCCTGGATCGTTACGTCCAGTGCAGTTGTGGGTTCATCGGCTACAAGGATGGATGGGTGACTTGCCAGTGCCATGGCGATCATCACACGCTGCTGCATACCGCCGGAAAGTTCATGGGGATAGCGTTTGATCCGGTCGCCCGGGTCGGAAATGCCCACCTGCTGCAATAATTTTACCGCCTCTCCGTAAGGATCTTCTGTTTCCGGACGGTGTAAAAGGATCGCTTCCACGATCTGATCTCCGATACGGAATACCGGATTGAGGGACATGGACGGCTCCTGAAAGATGTAGGCGATCTCTCCGCCGCGGATCTTTCTTAATTCTTTCGGGGAAAGTTGAAGTATATCCACCTTTTCACCGGAACTTTTTTCCAGAAGGATCCTGCCGGATTGGATCACCGCCGGCGGTACAGGCAGAAGTCTGGCAAGTGCCATACAGCTTACACTTTTGCCGCAACCGCTTTCTCCCACAAGTGCAAGGATCTCCCCTTTCTCAAGAGTGAAAGATACTCCGGAGACCGCAGGAAGGATTTTTCCTTCCCCCTGAAATCCTATACACAGATCATCTACTTGCAGAAGCGGCATAAAAACTCTTTTCCTGTTTGATTTCCCGTAATATAATGCAGTTTTTTTCTCCTGTCAAATCATTTGCCGTATTTTCAGCAGGAAAAAAGGGCTGCAAGAGCGATTCTGGGGAAGTCTTCCCCTTTCCCTCTGGCAAACGAGAGAGTATATTGCTTTCCTGCCGGAAGTTCGAGAGAATATATCTCATCTTCCCTGATGGTGAAATATTCTTTTTTGCTGCCGTTTATTGTGAGAAGAAAATTGCCCCTGCCTTTCATTTTCAGCGTGTGGGGAGCGTTTTCCTTTCCGGTCATCACGAGCTGCAGCGTTCCGTTGGGGAATACCTGATTTCCTGTGATGCGGTACAGGATCCCCTCTTCCAGAACAGTATGACAGGCATGCATGAATCTTTCACAACGCCATTCATCTGTGATACCGCCGGTAACGATAAGATCTTCCGCATCTGCCATTTCCGGAAGCGTCCTTGCGGTAAATTCTGCATGATATTCTTCTTCAAGCATGGTACAGAGAGCCTGCAGCGGAGCCGGATAAACCTGAAGAATATCTTTTCTTACATCAAATAATCCCCGGTCAAGTCCGTTGAAGAACCCTTCTTTTTCTGTTTTTTCTGCATGGAAGGAGGTAAAAAGTTTTTCACCTTCTCTTATGGTATCCAGCAATTTTTTTCCGGCAGGATCTTTTTCTTCCATACTGTCAAAATATGCTGCTGTGCATTTACAATAGGTGAGGATACATTCAGCGGCACATACGAGATTGTTCCACAGCTGCAGAAGACGGGAATATTCTCCTGCGGAAAGTTCTTTTTCCAGATGTTTGACCTTTTCCAGACCGTCTTTTGCAAGAAAAAGAGCTTCTTCCTTTTCCTGAAGGAGTGCTTTTCTTGTTCCGGTGCTGTTTCCGGAAAGGATACCCCAGATACCGGAGTTATATTTCAGAGGCACATTTTCTTTGAAATTGGAGAAAAAGCCGCCTGCTTTGAAATACTTGAATGAGGCATGGGGGGGAGTCTGATGGAAGATCACATTGCCCCGGATATAATTCATTTTCAGAATGGCGTTCAAGCCCTGCCTGCCCAGATCTACAAGATCTTTCCGTATTTTTTCCGGATAGTTGGCAAGCGCGTATTCATTATAAATATCTTCTGCTGTCACATCCTGATCATGGATGGCACGCATATAAGCATAAAGATTGACTGCGTAACAGTCAAAGACATTGTTGCCCACTCTGTCCAGTCTTATCGTGTATCTGTCAACGCCTTTTGCCTGTGCGCCCCTTACCCAGCGGACAATGTTTTCCACATTTTCTGCCGGCAGATTTCCTGCTCCGAGAAATTCTCCGAGAGAGTCACATTCCGCCCCCAGAGTCAGTTCCCCTGTATGGTTGAGGAAGGGATTTTCCGGCAGGAAGGGATCAAAGTCGTAAGGAGTGATCTTTGTTTCCACTTCAAAACGCATCCCTTCCTCTGAAGCCATCAATGCGCCTGCAAGGATATCTTCATAGTCTTTTGCAATGGAGCCGAAGGAACGCAAGATGAAGCGTTTGCCTCTTTTGGTGAGTTCTTCATAGAAAACTTTTGTTACATGCCTGACCACCTTTTCCGGCGGGTAAAGATCCGGCGTGGAGTTGTGGATGGCGGAATAATCCGCTTCGGTCAAAGTCAGAACCAGACCGTCAAGTTCCGGAACCGCTTCAAAAGTCTTATCCAGTTTGTAGCGGATAAGATCAGCGAATGCCTTGCCGGTAAGATCAAATTCACCGTCTGAAT
>JAFVRL010000228.1 GCA_017504325.1 Lentisphaeria bacterium
CTTGCGACAGCCCAGTATCCCCCGCTTCCATTGGGGAAGTAATATGGCCGGAACGCATTTTTAACCCTCATCTCTCCTTTATAGGAATATTTGGTAACATTTCCGCCGAAAGTAACGATATTGGCATATTTGTAACTGTGCCGCAAATACAAAGAAGCATATATGGTAGCCTTTTTTCTGTAAATGGAAATCGCGGCTTCTCCATCAGCAACAGAACTTATAACACCGGGACCTCTTCCACTGTAAAATGCGGTAATATACTTATTCATACTCCCCTTTACAGCTGTATCTCCCCAATAGCAGACACCGGGGGCAAGTTTCATTTTGGAAAACTCTGCAAAACGGACAGGAGGGGTCTGCATTCTGGCTGTTGATACACCGGTATTGGAAGCACTGAAACCGAATGTACTGGCATTGATACCCAGATGGGGATGAGCGGAAGGATCCCAACTTCCGGTAGTTTCAGCAGGGCATTTCCATACATTGCCCAGTTTCAAGTAGGAAAGTTTATGCAGTTCCTGTCTTGCAGTTGTTCCCGGCATGTGGGCAGGCAGACACCAGGAGGTATCGTTGATATACATGAAAGTAGCAAGATGGAGCTGTTTCAGATTGGATGTGCAGGCAATACTCTGGGCAGTAGCTCTTGCTCTGCTCAAGGCAGGAAGCAACATCCCGGCAAGAATGGCAATGATGGCAATAACGACCAAGAGTTCGATAAGTGTAAAGTTTTTACGACGTCGCATAATATACATTATGTTACCTCCTTTGATTTTGTTTAAGTTTATTTTATACTTCCCAATTTTTTATTTTCTCTTTTTTATACAGGGTTATCCCTCATTTTGCATCACATAATGTATATTATGCGATACCGGGAATCAATCAAAAAAATATATATACAGTATTATATTATACACATTTATTGTGGAAAGTCAAGGGGAATGAATTGCATTATACAGACTAATTTAAATCACAAAATTGCCAAAAACGGGAGTTTCAGGCAATTTTGAACTCAAAAATCAAACTGTAGAGGTAATTTCAAAAGTCATTCAAAAAAAAACAAAGCAGATGCGTTTAAAGATTTTTGAGGAGTTTTGAAATTACCTCTGTTATAATTTATTTTTTGCACTTGATGTCGGGCATGGAATCCACATTGACGATATCTTCGTCGAATCCCTCTTCCCAGGGGTAACGGATGGTCATTTTCATCCCTCCCTGTGCGGCAGATTTGGCGGCATAGATACCGGGAATGGTCA
Source organism: Lentisphaeria bacterium (assembly GCA_017504325.1). Classification (GTDB taxonomy): domain Bacteria; phylum Verrucomicrobiota; class Lentisphaeria; order Victivallales; family UBA1829; genus RGIG5327. Next base: position 1,254 of record JAFVRL010000228.1, read on the forward strand.
TCACAAGACCGTCTTTCAGGGTAATGGGGAACTCATCCAGATCTTTCCAGAGAGTCTGGAAGGCTTTGTCCAGTACCGCATAATCGCATCCGCCGTGACCGACTTTGGCTACTTCCATGTGGGAATACTCGTTAGGCATATATTTGGAAGGTACTTCAATAAGATCCTGACCGCAATAGAGTTCCTTGGACTGGAAACGGAAACACATGGGGTTTTTGGGGCCGCGATCGCCGATCATTTCAAAATACCCCTTGGTACCCCAGCCGCGGTAGGAGTGATGTCCGAAATTGGAAACAAGTCCGCCGTCGCATCTGCCGGAACGCAGGAGACGGATGGCTACGCCGCTTTCCGTCTGGAAAAAGGCACTCTGCACATCATCGCCGGGACGGTCGGGATCCACATGGGCATTGGTTCCGATACAATAGGTATAACGCAAAACTTCCCGCATCAGACGCAGAAGCGGTCCCAGAGAGTGGGTGCAGTAACGGATACCGGGAACAACAGAACGCCAGGGGCTGTGATTAAGGATGGGGTTTTCACTTCTGGGGATGCTCCGCATGGATCCTCCGATATATTCGGCTTCCATATAGATCATTTCCCCAAGCATCCCTCTTTTATAGAGATCCAGCATGGCGTTGGAGTAGAATGTTTCATTGGCATTTGCTCCTGTCATCACCATAGCCTTGGAGGCTTTTTCCGCTTCATAGAGTTCCTTGGCTTCTTTCAGAGTGGCAACGGAGGGGATGTCGGAAAATACATGGATATCCCGCTTCAATGCTTTCATGCAGAATTCCGCATGAACGTCTGCTCCGGTTTCCACAAGAACCATGTCGATTTCATGGCCCATTTCCTCCAGCATCTGATCGTAGGAGGTGTAAAATTTTGCTTCCGGAAGAACATCTTTCATGGGGCGGTCGATCAAATGCTGTTTTTCTGTCCACAGCAGGGGATCGCAATCGCACGCGGCAACAACTTTCAGGTTTTTAAATCCATCATGTGCCAGCTTGACCATGAGTCTGCCTCTGTGACCAAGTCCCACAACAGCCAAACGAATCGTTTGCATAACATTTACTCCTTGTATAAATTTGTGTAGTGGAAATTCCTATATAAACATACCCCTTTTTTTACAAATGTCAATATAAAATATAAATTTTTCTCCGTACTCATCCGTACCCATCCGTACCCATCCGTACTCATCCGTACCCATCCGTACCCATCCGTACCCATCCGTACTCATCCGTACCCATCCGTACCCATCCTACCTCTTTTACTCAAAAGAAGTATTTTTTCTCCCTTTTTTCACTTCGGAACGGTTTTTCTTATCAGAAAGGCGTTTGAGTACGGAACTATGTGTAGGGCGGGTCTTTTTCCGTTTCCGGGGAGCTTTGGAGGCTTTTGTGATGAGGGAAGCAAGTTTTTCCAGTGCAAGAACCCGGTTATGCTGTAAACTTCTGCTTTCACTTGACTGTATCACGATCCTGCCGTCGGCAAGGCGGGAAGAACTTCCCGCAAGGATCTGCAAACGGATCCTGCCTGCTTCATCCAGAAGAACCGTGTTGGCGGCATCAAAAATAAGGCGGACAGCGGAAGAGGTCTTATTGATCTTCTGTCCGCCGGGTCCGGCAGAGGTACGCACCCGCCGAGCGAGCAAAGATTCTCCCCAACGACCGTATTATCTCTATCGACAATCGCACGATTATCGCAATTCCAACAGATAGTGTCGCTACACTTCTACGAGGCAAGCCTAATACAGA
>JAFVRL010000229.1 GCA_017504325.1 Lentisphaeria bacterium
AATGCCCTTTCTCTGCGTACTCTTTTCCGCTACTGGAACAGGATCTTCCATGATACCCCCTATAATCACGTGCAGGATCTGCGTCTGGCGGAAGCCTGCCGTCTTCTGGAAACAGGCGATCAACCCGTTTCCGTCGTTGCGGAACGCTCCGGTTTTCCTGATGCAAGTTATTTTGTCCGCTTTTTCAAACAGAAATATGGTCTTACACCGGCATCATACAGAAAAAACAAAAAAACACTTTCCCATCCTGCCCCTCCCCTTGCATTGAACAGAAAGTAAATGTATATTAATGGAAAAAATATACAAATCCTGTAAAAAGCCGAAGGAGTCTTTATGAGCAACGGCAACAGAAATCATGCCATCAAAAAAGTGGCAGACCGTCCCGCACCCGGTCCTGTGAAAGTAACAGAAGCATCCATTGAGTGTTATGGAGAAGATGTTTTCAATGCGGAAGTAATGAAAAAATATCTGCCCAAATCCGTAGCGCAGAAATTATTTGCCACATTGAAAGAAAATCATCCTCTTGATCCCTCCATTGCCGCAGATGTGGCTCACGCCATGCTGCAATGGGCAATTTCCAGAGGCGCGACCCATTTCACACACTGGTTCCAGCCTCTCAACGGCGGAACAGCTGAAAAACATGACTCCTTCCTGGATATGGCGGAAGAGCGTGCCATAATGACTTTTTCCGGCAAAAACCTTATCGTAGGCGAGCCGGATGCCTCCAGTTTCCCCTCCGGGGGATTGCGCTGTACCTTTGAGGCAAGAGGTTACACCGCATGGGATCCCACAAGTCCCGCCTTCATCAAACGCCATTCCAACGGGGCAACATTGTGTATTCCCACAGTCTTCTGTTCCTATACAGGGGAAGTTCTGGATAAAAAAACACCTTTACTGCGTTCCGTTCAGGCAATGCAGAAGGCAATGACGAGATTTGCAAAATGTTTCGGACTTCCGGAAGAACATGTTACTCTGACTCTGGGGGCGGAACAGGAATATTTCCTTGTGGATAAAAATTTCTATCTCCACCGGCCTGACCTTATCCAGACGGGTCGGACTCTTTTCGGTGCCCCGCCAGCCAAACATCAGCAGTTGGAAGACCATTATTTCGGTTCTATCAAACCCAGAGTCCTTGCATTTATGACGGAAGTGGAATTTGAACTGTGGAAACTGGGAATACCGGCAAAAACAAGACACAATGAAGCTGCCCCCGCCCAGTTTGAAGTAGCTCCCGTTTTTGAAGATATGAACCTTGCCGTGGACCACAATATGCTGGTCATGGAAGTTCTGCGTCAGGTTGCCGACCGTCACGGCATGGTCTGTTTGCTGCATGAAAAACCCTTTGCCGGGGTCAACGGCAGCGGTAAACACAACAACTGGGGCATCACCTACGGCAAACAGAATCTCCTTGAACCCGGCAACGATCCCAGGCAGAACGCACTTTTCCTGACGCTCCTTGCTTCTATCGTCCGGGCAGTGGATCTCCACGGGGATCTTCTGCGTTCCACCACAGCGGGTGCCGGAAACGATCATCGTCTGGGAGCCAATGAAGCTCCTCCCGCCATCATGTCCATCTTCCTGGGCGATCAGCTTAAAGATGTGATCGACCAGATCATTTCCGGTAAAGCGGAGGAGAAAAAACATACCCATGGCTCCATGCGTATCGGTGTGGATACTCTCCCCACCCTGCCCCGGGATGCCACAGACAGAAACAGAACAAGTCCCTTTGCCTTTACGGGAAATAAATTTGAGTTCCGCGGCCCGGGTTCCAGTCAATCCTGTGCAGGGGTGAATATGATCCTCAACACCATCGTTGCCGAATCTCTGGATTATGTGGCGGATGAACTGGAAAAACTTCCGGCAAAGAAATTCAATGAAGGCTTGCAGAAACTTTTGAAAAATATCTTTGCAAAGCATGAAAGAATTCTTTTCAACGGGGATAATTACAGTTCCTCATGGGTAAAAGAAGCGGAAAAAAGAGGACTCCCCAATTTGAAAGATACTCCTTCCGCCTTGAAAGTCCTGCTGAAAAAGGATAATCTTGCCCTGTTTGAAAAATATGGCGTCCTTTCTCCGGCGGAAATGACCTCCCGTTACGAAGTCTTTATGGAGGAATATATACGGAAGATCCGTATTGAAGGCGGCATCGGTCTGGATATAGCCCGCAGTATGATCCTGCCTGTTGCGGCATCCGAATATGCGGCAAATGTTTCCGCGCTGAAAGATGCCTCCTCATTGAAACTCAAATACGGTTTTTCCGCCATAAAACAGAGCGCGGAAGAAACGGGAAAAGCACTGGATGATCTTCAGAAAGCCTGCAACCATCTTGCAAAAGCCATGGACGGCAAAGATACCGGAGAGATCATTTCCGCTCTTGCAGAAACAAGAAAAGCAGTGGATGCGGCAGAACTGCTTGTAGATGACACAAAATGGCCCCTGCCCAAATATAGAGAAATGCTTTTTATCTATTAAGAAAAAAATTCCCGGCGGAATACCGGGAACATTGTAAAAAAAGAAATGTTCTGAATATAAAAACTGTTCAGGACATTTCTTTTTTTCGGCAGAAGTTTCAGGAAAAAAGATTGAATTTCACAACATACCACATTGCCATCACCCCGTCTTTCCAGCCGATCTTCTTTCCTTCAGCATTGGAACGGGGTTTGTAGCTGATGGGGATCTCAAAGATCCGTAAATCCATATCAGCAAGGCGGGCAGTTACTTCCGGTTCGATCCCGAACCTGTCGGAAGTAAGGGGAATGGAACGGAATACATCCCCTTTGATCATCTTGTAACATGTTTCCATATCTGTCAAACGCAGATTGGAAAGCAGATTGGAAAGTGTGGTGAGAAAAGCATTTACAGCATAATGCCAGAACCGGTCAACCTGACCGGCATTTCCGCTGTAACGGCTTCCATAGACCACATCCGCTTTCCCTTCTTCAAAATATTTGAAAAGCCGGGGCAATTCCGCAGGATCATACTCCAGATCCGCATCCTGAATGACGACCGCATCTCCGGTGGTCTTTGCCAATCCGGTACGGATGGCAGCCCCCTTGCCTTTATTGACCTCATGATGCAGGATAACCATTTGAGGATCGGAAGCATATTTTTCCAATGCTTTTTTTGTTCCATCGGAAGAACAATCATTTACAACGACGATCTCCAGATCTTTTATACCGCACTTTTTCACACAGTCAATAATATGATCGATCGTCTTTTCCTCATTATATGCAGGGATAAGAACTGATAACTTCATTATTTTTCTCCATTTTGATCATTATAACACATAATTAAATGTAGCATAAAATTTTATTTTTTCAAACCGGAAATATCTTTCCACCACTCTTTCTGCGGCAGTTCCTTACCGGAAAGATCCACTTTTTCCCCCATAAGAGGCGTGATATAAGGAATTTTATTTTCCTTTGCAAGACGCACGATTTCCGTAATGGAGTGATCCCATTTATGCATGGCAAGGTCAAATACCCCCCAATGGATGGGGAGAAAAAGTTTTCCTTTCAGATCCCGGAATGCCGGGGGCATTTCCCGGGGAAACATGTGGTTGTAGGGCCAGTTTTCATTCCAGGCATCGATTTCAAGGCAAACAAGATCAAAGGGACCGTATTTTTTCCCGGCTGCGGCAAACTGTTTCCCGTAACCGCTGTCCGCTCCGAAAAAGATCTTTTTACTTTCCCCGTCCCCTTCCTTTGCCGGAACAGATTCTATCACATAAGACGCCCACAATGTCTGGAAACGGTCAGCCCAGCTTCTGCCGGAAAAGTGTCGGGAGGGTACAGAAGTAACTTTGATATTGCCGATGACAACCGAATCATGCCACCCCAACTCTTTGATCCGGGCTGACTCGATTCCCCAGGAACGCAACCTTGCCCCCACCCCCAGAGCCGTTACGATGGGAAATTTCTTAAAACGGATACTGCGTATGAAATCATATTCCAGATGATCGTAATGATCGTGGGATATGATCACAAAATCCAAATCCGGCAACGCATTGATTTTCATGGGATTTTCCGTATAACGGCGTACCACTCCGGGTATCGGGGCAGCATTGCCGAAAACGGGATCAGTCATAAAACGGGCTCCGGCAAGTTCAAAGACAAGGGAGGAGTGTCCCAGCCAGCGTACAGAAAACGCATCCTTTTTTCCGGCAAAATCTGCCGGGGAAAGGTGTACTTTTGGCAGCTCTTCTTCCGGAGCATTGGGAGATTTGAAAAGGAAACGGAACATTCCAAGTTTACTTCTTTTCTTTCTTTTCTCCTTCGGAAAAAATTTCACCATTTCCTCATTTTCAAATCTTCCGTTTTTATAATAGGAAAGACGGGAAAATTTTTCTTTTTCCTCCTTTTGCGGCAGCTCCCCCATATTCCTGGATACACAGGAACATACCGTCATAAATACTGTCAGAACTGAAGCC
>JAFVRL010000230.1 GCA_017504325.1 Lentisphaeria bacterium
CTTTCTGGTCTCCGGATGTGGATATGAAGGAGATCCTTTATAAGATCGCCGCCAGGGATTTCGGGGAAGACGGAGCTTCTCTTGCTGTGGAAGCGTGGGATCTCTGGAGCGAAAGCATGAATCACTATGCCCCCAGTTTCGGGGATCAGTGTGCCACCATGCGTGTAGGGGCGGCATATCCCTTTGTGTTCCTGCCGTATCTCTATCCCTTCACAGAACAGGATATGAAGTATCCTTCCACACCCCAGAGTGTCTGCGGTTCCTCTCTTATGCACCCTGCCTACTTCCCGGAAATGGTCTTTGGCGGATCAGCCTGCGGGCGTATGATGCATGAAGATATCAAGGCATTGGAAAATGTTGTTCTTCCCGCCTGGGACAAAGGGGTGGAACTTATGAAACAGGCTGTGGAAAAAGCTCCTCTCTGCCGTAAGGAAACTGCGGAAAAGATTCTGGGTGTCGGGATGTTCTACCGTGCCATGCTCCGCAGTACACTGCATAACAAAAAATGGTTCATCCTCAACAGAAGGATCGAGATCGAGCCGGATTTCACTGTGGCAAATGCCATTATGGATGATATGCTGGATATTGTGGCAAAGGAGCTTGCCAATGTGAAAGAGGTGATCCCTGTAGCGGAAAATGACTCTATTCTCGGCTGGGAACCCCGTATGGATTATCAGGGCGGAGCGTGGCATCTGCACTGGAAGGTAAGACAGCTGGAAAACCTGCGGGACAATACTTTAGCTGTTTACAGACAGACTTTGAGCGAAGATGTACCCTTTACCAGAACAAGGACTTGTTGAAAATGAATACTTTTTCTTTGAAAACGGCAACTGCCGAATATACCTTTTCCCCCGTTTGCGGGGGATTCCCCTCCGTGGCAAAAGTCATTGAATCCGACGGAAAAAAATTTGATGCGTGGAAATTATCTTCCTCCCCCTTTTCCATCAGAAGCGGGAAAAAACTTTTCCGTCCGGTGTGTGACAAAGATACTCCGGTAAACCGTTTCAGTTGCGACGGGGCAAAAGTAGTGGAATTTCCCCGGATCGGCTGGAGAGATGAAAAAGGGGAATCTCTTAAAGACTTTTATCTTTGTCTCAAATGGGAGTTTTTCCCGGACGGAGTGGTATTCTGCGATCTTTTTGTTTTTTATGCTACGCTGGAAGCCGGGATCGTCAAAGATTTCAAATTGTCCATTCCTGTTATTCTCAAAGACTTTGATGATGTGAAATGGTGCGTGCGTCTTCATCCGGAAAAGGTGGATGCCACCATCATTCAGGCGGCTCCCCCGGAAAGATTCCTCCCCCGGGATACCTCCCGTTCCTTTGAGGGAAAACTCTTTGCCCAGACCAATTTCAATGCCATGCGGAAGAAAGGTCCTTCCTTCTTTGCAGAATTCCTTATGGAAGGGAATAATTCCCTTTTCAACTACACATTGGAGGATACCGCTTCTTCCGTAAAGAGGACTGAAGAAGGATTCCTTGTGGAATGGAATTTCCAGAAGAATCCGGCAGGCGGCAGATCTTTCCCGCCCCTTCACTGGCGGAACCGTCTTGCTTTCCTCCTGCGTCCTGCCGGAGTGAAACGCAATCTGCCTCCCATGGGGATCATTCATTACATCGACAACTTTGACCGTTTTCCCACCGATACCCAGATCAAAGCTGTGGCGGATTCCGGTGCAAAGATCCTGATGCTTCACGACTGCTGGCGGTTCGATACCCAGAACGGCGGAACGCCTTATGATGAAAAGAAATTCCGTCACGGGGTGGCTCTTGCCCATAAATACGGTCTGCGGGTGGTTCCCTATATCCGGGGCAACGAGATCTCTGTACGGGAGGATGCCTCCAGTTGGTTCGACGCCCGCCTTATCAAAAATTTTGACGGACTGTATATGGATTACGGAGGACCTTTCGGGTACGCTTTTGCTCCGGATGAAAACTTCCCCGGAGGCAGGATCGCTTTCCGTGAATATTATAAAGCCATGCGTTCTCTGCGGGAAAGAGTGGGGAAAGACGGCGTCTTTTACAGTCATACCGGAACCGGTTATTCCGGGATCGCGTCCCTCTTCTTTGATGGTTACGTTTCCGGGGAAGGGGAACGGGGGATCCTTATCAAAGGACGGCATGAACATGAATATTTCAGTATGAGTGCCGTTGGACCCGGTTCCATGTGGACTGCCGCCTTCCCGGAATACAGTTCTCAAAAGATGATCCCCTTCCTTGCCGCTGCCGCCCAGCCGCCGCATCAGCCTATGGGTAAACAGATCGAATCCTCCTCTTTGCGTCATCCCCCTGTTCCGGGGATCAGTGACGGAGCCTTCCGGGAACTTCTTTATATCTGGAGTCTGCTTGGAGGCGGGGATAAATCAGGTTTGGAATACTATACCGACTTCAACTGCCGGAATGTGTTTGCCAAAGAGGATCCCTTTGAAGCCGCCCATACTCTTATTCTTGCTCCCGGAAAAAAATATGGTATCATGACTCTTGCCAACTGTTCCGGAAAAGAGATGGAAGTAAAGGCGTCCTTCAAATTGAACGGCAATTTCAGTAAGTATAAATTCTTTGCCATTCCGGGGCAGAAAGATCCTTCAAAGGTAAAAAAACTTGCTCCTTATGAGGTCATCGGCTGTATCGTCGCCCTTGATAAGGATACAGCGGAAAAGGTATTGAAAAAATATCCCCGCAGCGTTATGAAAAAATGCACAGAGGCGGAAAAACATATTGCCCTTATTGAAAAGCAGCGTGCTTTCCGCAATCCGGAAAAAGCCTCAAAGAAAAATCTTCTTACAGTCTTTATCCCCACAAGGGTGACAAGCCATGAAAGAAGTCTTATGGAGGATCTTTACAATATCATCTTTACCTTGCAGGAAGTGAAGAAGGATGGAAAAGTAAAGACTTTCGGCTACATTTCCAAAAAAGGTCTTGTAAAGGAGATCCCTTCTGATGAAGAACGGCTGAAACCAGGTGACCGCTCCGCTGTCCTGGATCTTTCCCGTCTTCTGGGAAAAGGAGAACACTCGATAAGGATCTATTCCGCTTACGGGAAAGAACCTTTCTACTCCTTTGCCACAGCGGAACTGGTCTGCGACGGTGAAGAAAAAAGTGTGGAATTTATGAACGAACTTGAGGAGGACAGAGCCTATTTGAACTGGCATATTTCCGTCAGGTAACAGTGGTATTTTATATTGGGGGATGCTCTTCCTTTTCCGGTTTTGCATCCCCCTTTTTTTATATTCTTACTGCATGGTTTCCAAAAGACGGATGGCTGTAACATCCCCTTTTTTTGCAGCCGCCTGAAGAAGTCTTATTGCCTGTACCCTGCTGCTTTTGACTCCTTTACCTTCCAGTACAGCGATCCCGGCACTGCGCAATGCCGCCGGATGTCCTTGCAGTGCTGCCTGTTTGTACCAGTAAAACGCCGCCCCGTCATCTCTGGCGCGAACGCCTTTGCCTTCCGCAAAAAATTGACCGAATTTATACTGGGCGGGAGCAAATCCGCTTTTTGCCGCTTCATAATAACACCTTGCGGCGATCCCGGTATTGACCTTTTCCCCGCCCAGACCAAGTTCATAGACCGTCCCAAGTTTATACATCGCCTGAACGCAACCCAGAGAGGAGGATTTACGCAGAAGATCCAGTGCTTCTTTCTTTCCTTTGCCCTGTTCTTTGAGATAGCCTTCAAAAAGAGCCTCTCCATACTTATACAAACCCATGGGATGATCTTTTTCCGCTGCTTTCTTATAGCAGGCGTAGGCTTGTTTCAGATCTTTTTTTATTCCGGTCTCCCCTTTCTCAAACAGATACCCCAGTTTGGCAGTTGCTTCCGCATCCCCTTTCTGTGAGGCAGTCCGCAGATAAATAAAGGCTTTTGCCGGATTTTTTTCGCATCCGATCCCGCCGTAATAACAATCTGCCAGCATCCGCAGGGCTTTGGGCGAACTGCCGGGTCTGGCACATACTTTTGTCAGGATCTTATAGACCCGTGCTTTTCTGGCGGGCGGGATGCCCGGTTGGAGAAGAAGGGCGGCAAGCTGTAATTCTCCCGGTTCATATTCCCTGCTGTTGAGGATCTCCAGCTGTTCCAGAGCGGATGCAGGAGATTTCCGGATCAGAACTTTACCGTTTTCATCTTTTAAACCGCTGGAATAAAAAGCGGCAACACGGAATCTTGCCGGATCAAAATCTTTTTCTGCTGCCTTCTGATACCATTGAAAGGCTTTATATACATCCGACGGTTTTTTTGCCAGTTGTTCCGCTGTTATGGCATAGTTATACATTCCTTCCGGAATGTCCTTTTTGGCTGCCTGCAAATACCAGTGTGCCGCAAGGGGAAGATTTCTTTTTCTTCCGTTTTCCCCGTAAAAATAGTCATTGCCCAGTTTGAAGGCTGCCTCACCGTCTCCTGAGGAGGCTTTGCTCCGCAATTCATCTGAATCACCGGCAGCCTGCAATATGAAAAATGTGAGCAGAAACAGGCAAAACAAACCCTTTTTCATTTTTTCTCCCTGTTCTCTTTTTTCTCACTGTTTTTTATTTCATCTTTATTTTTTTTATTCTCTTTGTTCTCTTTATTTTTCGGTTTCTCTTTACTCTTTACGGTTTCTTTATTCTTTGATCCCTCTTTATTTTTTACCGTTTTTTTCTCTTTGTTTTCTGTTTGCGTTTTATTTTTTACAGCTTCTTTGTCTGTTTTTTTCTCTTTGACAGTTTTTGTATTTTTCTTCCCGTTCTTATTTATTTTTGTCTCTGTTTTTGCTTCTTTTCCCGGAAGGATGGAAGAAGGCTGTTTGGCAGAACGGGTCTTTTCCAGTTCCTGAAGCAGACGCAGTTTTTCTGCTGTAAA
>JAFVRL010000231.1 GCA_017504325.1 Lentisphaeria bacterium
ATATAGTTTTTCTGCTCTGGGGGGCTCCGGCACAGAAAAAAATCCCGCTTATAGATACAAACAGACATACTGTCATTACATCTGCCCATCCTTCCCCGTTGTCTGCTCACCGGGGATTTTTCGGAAGCCGTCCTTTTTCCAGGTGTAATGAAGCACTCCTCCGGAATGGTGAGGAGCCTGTCAACTGGGAGCTTGAGAAAAAATGAGTTTGGAGAACAGAAAAGACAAGACGGTAAAAAAGGAATTTTCCAGTAAAAGCAATGTTGGAAAATCCATCCGGGGATTTTTTGAAAAAAAGAAAAAGCCGCCGGAAGAAAAAAAAGAAAAAAACAGAACATTGCTGTCTTCTTTTTTCCGTTATTGTATGTTCTGCATGCTCCTGATTTTTCTGTTTTTGAGTTTCACTTATTGTGTCAGTGTTCTTTACTGGGAAAAACATACAGTTCCTGATGAAGTAGTGGAAAAAGTGGAAAAAGGATTTCTTGCTTATGGTTTGCAGTTCAAGGCAAAAGAGGTCAGAACACTTTTTCCTTTCGGACTGGAAGTGAAGGATTTTTCCCTGACCCCGGTAAAAAAATACACTTTTCCGGAGGTGTATGGAAAATATCTGCAAATGGATCTTGTGTTGTGGGAGTTGTTCAAAGGCATCTCCTTTCCTGTAAGAGTGCATTTGGAAAACGGTTCTGCAAAATTACCGCTTTTTCCTGAACTTGAAGGGGATGAAGGGGCGGAGGATTGTATAGAACTTATAAAATTCACTTTGGATATACAGGGAAAAAGAGGAGGGATCTTTGTAAAGCATTTCCAGGGGGAAAGCAAGGGGGCAAAATTTACGGTCTCCGGTTCGGTCAATAATGTTCTGCACAGTATTGCTGCGGCTTTTGGACACTCTCTTACAGAAAAACTGTGGGAAAAAGATCTGCATAAAAAGAGAGCAGATTTTTCATACAGTTCCCAGTTGCAAGGTATTCCGGAAGAGCTGCGTATGGCATTGGCGGCATTTTCGAGAATCTTGCAGCAGAGTCCCGGTCACAGGGAAAAACAGCATCTTCTTCCTGTTGACTGGTATCTCACCGGGAAAAAGAAGATTTTTCTCAAAGGTACATTTCACGCAGATCTTTTTGATTTTACTTCCTGTAAAGCAACTGCAGTTCTTGATATTCCGGAAAGTATCGCCGGGAATTGTCTGAAACTGGATAAGGCAAAACTTCATATTTCCCTTGCCGATGGTGTCCTTCGTATCCGGAAAAATACGATAGAAACCGGAAACGGGCAATATGTTTGCTGGGAAGGGACATACGATGGGAAAACGGGGGTTTTTTCCGGTAAGGCGGATGGTAAGATCGCTATTTACCAGTTATTGCCCTTTATTCCTGCTGAAGAAAGAGATATATTGAGTAATTTTCCGGAAATCTCAAAAAACAGGATCGCTTTTTCCTGTCAGCTCAAAGAGTATTATGTTAAAAGCAGGGTGTATAACATTCTTGTGGATCTTGTTTTGCCGCCTGTGGTGTATAGAGGTATCCGCCTTACTTCAAGTCCCTGCCGTATGCGTTTGACTCCGGATGGGGTCAGAGGGGAGATCGGGAAGATCTTTTTCTCCTGTCCGGAACAGAAGAAAGAAAAAGGGATGATGACACTTTCTTTCCTGCATTCCGGAAATATTTTACAGGGGGATTTTTCGGGCAATATTCCCTTTGCTTTTCTGGAAAAAGAATTTACGGCATTCCCTCTGGAGATCAAAAGCCGGGAAAAGGAGGAAAAGATCTCTTTCAACGGCAGGATCAGATTTCAGAATGAATTGTCCGGAAAACTCCATATAGATTTTCCGTCATTTACAGCTTTGGGCAATTTGCAGATCCGGGATCTGACCGCAGGACTCCGTTTCTCTTCCGGAAGGCTTTTTATAGAACAGGTGAAGGGGAGCCTTGCGGATTCGCTGGAAATTTCTCTTTCGGGTGAACTGGAACATTCGCAGAAAAAACTCTTTCTTTCCCTGCATGGGAAAGGTTCGCCGGAGGAGGCTGTAAAGCAGCTTGCTCCCCGTTACCGGGAAAAACTCGAAGACGCATTCCGGGAGATCCGGTGGCCGGAAAAGGGTGCATTGGCGGATCTGGCTGCAAAGGTTTGTGTGGATTATGAAAAAACACCGTTATTCTGGTTTGCGGATGGAAATATCGTTATAGCGGATTTTCAATACCGAAAGATCCCCTTCCGGTATTTTGCCACAAAATTCCTTCTGGATTCCCGTGGAAATCTGGCTCTTCCGGGAGCTGTTCTGGAAACGGATCAGGGACGCGCTGTACTGAACGGGATCTATGAGGAAAAAACACGGAAAGATAAAAAGAAGAACGACCTTGTTTCCGGTAACGGTAAACTGGTCTTTGATTTGACAAGCACCATGAATGGTAATGATGTCCTGCGTTGTCTTTATCCCCAATGGAAAAGTGATTTCCTTGATTTCCCCTATCCGGTAAAAGTGGATGCCTCCGGGTGTATTGATTATGGCGATGATACTGAAACGGTCTTTACGGCACATATAGGCAACGGCAGATGTTTCTGGAAAAAAGCCGCCCTTACCAATGTGGATTGTACGGTGCAATATGCCGGAGAGCTTCTTACCATTCCCAATGCTACTGCCATGACATGCGGTGGAAATCTTATGGTGAATTATTCCTTTGATTTCAATGAAAAAAGGGAAAAAGGCAAGATCCGCCTGGAATTGAAAAATGCGGATTTTCCCAGCGTAATGAAAGGGATGGGGGCGGAGTTCAAACAGCTTGAAGGTATTGAGGCAAATTGTTCCGGGGAATTGACGGCAGATGTTTCTTTTGATGAAAAGGACCGTCTGCTTCTTACCGGTAAAGGTACTGCGGATATTTCCGGAGAGGATCTGTGGCACATTCCTGTTTTCGGCGAATTGCTGAAGATCCTGGGAAATGCATGGCATACGCAGGCTTTGGGGACGATCACAAAATTCAATATGGCATTTTCTCTGGATAAAACCACCTTCAGGGTCGATCAGGGCAGCAGTGACGGCAGCGTGGTTGCTATAAGTACGGATGGAAGTTATGATTGGTCAACGGAAGAATTTGACTTTTATATCCGTTCGGAATTACTGAAAGGAACATTGCCTTTTGCCGCCATGAGTAAAGTGCTTACTCCGGTTTCCTGGATATTGCAGAAACGCATCCGGGGCAAAGGGGATAATGTGATATGGGAATGATAAAAAAAACAGATATTATGAAAGAACTTTTGCGTTTTCCGTAATATCTGTTTTTATTTACACCGGAGAAGAGATTATTTTTCTCTGCCTTATGTCCGGGGGGCGCAGTACAGGTTTTCTCCCCGTACTTTTCTGTACCCTTTATTTCTGAACTTTCAGAGAAACATCATCTATCTGCAGATCCCCTTTGGAGGCTCCCTGCTGGAGAACAAGATAGATCTTTGTTTTTCCGGCGGGAAGTTCAATACTTCCGGAAACCTCTTTCCAGCTGCCGTTTCTTTCCGGACGGAAACGGATGGCTTTGGAGGACCCCCCCTGATAGAAGAAGCGTGCCGCAAGCATACCCGTACCTTTGATCTTTGCTTTGAAAAGATAATTGCCTGCCGGAAGATCTTTCAAAGGGACTTTGGTGCATACGAAAGTACCTTCCATCCACAAAGAGTGATTGTTTCCTTCCTTTCTGACTTCCACGACCGGTTTATGTTTTTTCCCGGGAACAGGGTGCATTTCCCATACAAGAGGAAATTCACTTCCCTGAAGAACCCAGCCGGAAGGGATCTGTTTCCCGGAGGGGAGGGCAAGACGCTCAAAGGAACCGTTCTGCACAAGTTCCCCTGCGGTCTGCTGTATATTATTTTCCTTTTTTGCCGGTTTCTTTGCGGCATCATCTTTTTGATTATGAACTCTTGCCGCTTCCGGAGAAAGAGTGTTTATGGCTTTCATACGCTCTTCTTCCGTTGCTCCCGGAGCAGAGAAAAAGACGATTTTCCTGAAACGGATCTCCTGATTGATTACTTTCTGCAATTCAAAGATCCGGGGAAGTTTATTGCTTGTGGAAAGCAATATCCCGGTCACTTCTTTCGGCGTACCGATCGCTCCATTACCGTGCCATTGCAATGAATACCAGGACTTGGGCTGTGCCATCAGCGGCGTAAGTGCCATATACATGAAACGCCAGGAGGGGGAATAAAATTCATTGTCATACATGGCGTTAAGTGCGTTTGCACCGTTGCGGGGTTCGCCGTTGGAAATAAAGGATCTGCCTCTGTTATCCCTTACTTCCCATGCAAGACGCCCCAGACTGCCGTTGCCCTTTACCCACATACCGATACCGTCCGCCCCTGCCGGAATGGGAATGGGCTTTTTGAAACGGTACATGGTGTAACCGCCATGATACCAATGGTCATCGGGAAGGGTGGATACATCAAATTTCACTGCCACGCTTTTTCCTTTTTCTTCATCATTTACATCTTTGATGGAAGAGGAAACAAGGAAGGACGCCTGGAAGGAGCGGTCATTGATCTCTCTGCCGTCGATACGGTCATCTTTTTGGGTGACTCTTTCCAAACCGGATGCGTGGATATGGACGGTTTTCAAAAGTTTTTCCGGTTCATCCATTGTGGGATATTTCCGGGAGATCAGGGAAAGATTTGCCAGCTTTCCTTCTGTGATAAAGTACCGGACAGAACCATTTGCTTCCGCTTCGATACTGCCATTTTTTACAGTATAGAGACTATCTCTTCCGTAAAGATCTTTGGAAAGGATCTTTCCTTCTTTACCGGTAACTTTGATCCGGCACTTTGCCGAACCTTTGGCAGTCCACAGTGCATAGATATTTTTCCCGTCAGCGCGTTTGAATTCAAAAAGGAAAATATCCACGGGACTATCCACACTTCTGACAAACTTTACTTCATCCATGATCCCGGTAAGTGTACCTATGGCGGCGGCAAGGGGTTTGGGGTTGAACTGTCTGTCCATACAGCCCAATGCTCCGTAAGTTCTGCCGTTATTATAGGCTGTACCTGTATCGGTGACAGACATCAGGGGAATGGAGTCAAAATTATAGGAAAATGCGGTCATTGCATCTCTTATGAGCCATTGTGCCTGACGGATGGCACTTTCCCGGGGGTTTTTCATATTGTCCGTGGGATTGGAGGAACGGCAGCTCCATTCGTATGTGGCGGTCATGCTTTGGGTTTTAAAGCCGTTTACCCGGGCGGTTTCCCGCAGAACATAAGCACTACCGTCCGGATTCCACAAACTGAAACATTCCGGACTTGCCACCCAGGAGCCAACTGCTTCACTTCCGATTTGATCCACAAGAGAGGGATCAAAGCCTCTTGCTGCAAAGGATTCGATCATCTCCTGCGCCCAGCAGGCGTTGCCGAACACGATCTTCAAATGGGGGAAGTTTTTGCGGATGATCCTGCAATAGGTCATTGCCGCTTTCACTCTTGCCTTTTCCAGTTTTTCCCGTTTTTCATCCCATTTCCGGGGTGCTTTTTTCAGCAGAGTGCCGGGAAAGTTTTTATAATCCCCCTGATAACTTTCATGCTGAAGAAGGATTTTTTTACAGGAAGGATACCTTTTTACAAGTTCTGACACCTGACGGATGAGTTCTTTTTCCATTTTCTCCCAGAGTACGGGATCATCGGAAAGAATGTTTTTTTCTGTATAGATCCTTTCCAGCATATTGGGGAACTGGGCAAAGGATATACCGTATTTCTGCCATTCCGCTTCCGAATGGGTCGTGGCACAGCTTACCATGAAAATACCGAGTTTCTTAAGGATTTTTCCCCATTGATTCATATCAGCAGTAAGATTATGGGCGTTGCCCCAGTACCAGGAGGAGTAGGGGGAAGAGCCGCTTTTCCATTTTCTCGCAAAGGAGGAAAGTTTGACAAAAGATGTTTTTAAATTGGTAAGGTTCTGTTCATTTTCCAGAAGATCAAATTCCACTGAAAAATATCCATTTCCGGCGGTCGCAAATTTTACAGGAAGGATTTTCTTTTCCCCTTTTTCTATGGTAAATTCTTTTTTACCGGAGAGGACTTTTTTATTGTCCACATCTTTACAAATATAGGAAAGAACATAGTTTCCTGCTTTTTGCCCGGTCACTTCCACAGGGATTTCAGGCGTGCCGTCTGATTCGGTAAATAAATTTCCAGGATTCCTCTGTTTAAGGACAATATCCACAGGATTTTTCTCTAAAGTAATGCCGAAAACGGCAAGAGAGGAACGGAGTTTTTCTTTGGTGGTTCTTGCTCCCGGCCCCTGTACCCCTGACCCCACTCCCCTCACCTCTCCCACTTGTCCATCAACGCCCTGATCTGGGCAGTAAACTTGGCGTTATCCTTATTGGGACGGCTCTCGCAACGCTTAGCCAATGCCAACAGCGCCTCGGCCTGGGAGACAAGATCGTGATGGATGCTATTCTTGCGGGAGCGAGCCTTGGCCACGTCAGCGGCGGTAACCCG
>JAFVRL010000232.1 GCA_017504325.1 Lentisphaeria bacterium
ATCATATACTTGTGCCGTTACATTGGGATTCTCCGCAGCGATCCGCTGGGCAGCGACCACCAAGTCGGGGCACATGGTAAAGTGCTTTTTGCCCAGAGTGATCAATTCGGTGTGGAAAAAATGCATTTTTATATCAATGACAGAGAAGTTGCTTCCGGAGTATATAAAAATCTTTCCACACCATTCTATGAAAAATACATTTTTCTGCCGCAGGGTATGAAAATAAAGAATATCCGGATCGCAGCACACGGGTACGGCGGACAGGGGATCGCTTATATTTCTGTCAGGGATAAAGATGCTCTTTATATTCCGGAAGGGATCGTGGAAGTAAAGGGACATGTGGAACATACGGAGCATATTCTTGCTTCTGATGTAAGAGAAACTTATTTCGGAGAAAAAGATGTGTGGGGAGCTTTCCAGGACAGAAACAAGGCAAATTGTATTCATTGTGTCGTTATAAATATGAAAAAAGTAAAAACAGGGAGTAATATATGAGTAAACAGGTGCGTATCGGTATATTGGGCTGCGGCCCCAGAGGAATGCAGATGGCATACATCACCAATCTTCTGCCGGAATGTTGTGTGCTTACTGCCATGAGCGATCCGGATGAAGCCGCTTTACAGAAAGCAAAAGAGGCATTTCCCGGCATTGCTTTTTATGCCTCTTCCGATGCATTGCTGGATTCCGGGAAGGCAGATGCCGTCATCACGGAAGTCCCCCCTGCCATCCATACGGAATATGTGGTGAAAGCACTGGACAGGGGCATCCATGTCCTTGGAGAGATCCCCGCAGTGGATTCCATTGAGGAAGGGGAATATCTGTGGGAAAAGGTCAACAGTGCCAAAGCCATGTATATGTGCGGCTCCAACCCCAATTACCGGGCAAAGACCCTTTTTCTCATGAAACTTAAAGAGATGGATCTTCTGGGGAAACCCGCCTATATCGAAACAGAGTATGTTCACGGTACCGGCAATAAAGTTTCCCGTGAAAACTGGCGTAATGCCTATGAATCCTGCCGTTACTGCACCCACTCTCTGGGGCCTGTTCTCCAGTACCTGGGAGAAGAGTTCAAAGCAGTCAGCTGCATGAGTACCTATGACAGACTGGATAACGGCAGAGCGCACAACGCCATGGCATGTCTTCTGCATACGGAAAGCAATATTGTGGTCCGTTTCCTTACTGCATTCGGACTTCCCACCTACGGTCCCCAGCATACGACAAAGATCATGGCGGAAAAGGGTATTGTCACTCTTTACAACCAGAAAGCAGATCTTTATCTCAAGGGATTGAATGAATTTTCCTCCACAAACAAACTTCTGGAAATACCTTTCACACCGGAAGGTTCTTCCCGCCCCATGGGACTCAAAATCATTGATGAAAGTACTTTCCGTCTGGGCAACTACGGTCATAACGGAAGCGACAACTATATGCTTAAAGACTTTGCAGAAGCCATTCTCAACAACAAACCTTCCCCGCTGGGCATCAAGGAAGCCCTTGCCATGACGCTTCCGGGGATCTATGCTGCCCTTTCTGCAAGGGAGGGAGGAGCATTGAAAGAGATCAGATATCCCTGGAGCAAATGATCCTCCGGAAAAGATGTTTTTCATAAAAAAGAAATATAAAGGGGGAAGAAAAGAAACTTTTTCAAAAAGATATTTTCTTCCCCGTTTGTTTTTATGTTGCAGCAGAGTTTTTTAAAAATAATTTTTTCAGAAATTTCTGACTGCCGGCTTTTTTTAATCCTTACTGCGGTGTATTGTAATACCATAAAGAATCACAGGAGGAAAAATGAGAGAAGATCTTGAAAATAAAGTAGTCATCCTTACCGGTTCCGGAGGCGGTATCGGAAGTGCCATAGCAGAAAAACTTGCTCAAAGAAAGATGAAAATCGTTCTTTTCGGCGGAAATAATATTGAAAAACTGGAAAGAACAAAGGAAAAAGTTGAATTGTATTCTTCTTCCCTTATGCTGTCCGGCAATCTTACTGATTTGGATTTTATGACTTCTGCCATTGAAACAGTCTTTTCCACATTCGGGAAAATCGATATTCTCATCAATAATGCGGGACTTGCTCAAAGCACCCCCTTTGAAGAGATCACGGAAAAAGAATTCGACCTTCTTATGAATATCAATGTAAGGACACCCTTTTTTCTTACTCAAAAGGTCATTCCCTTTCTGAAAAAATCGGATTATGGTACCATTGTCAATATCGCTTCTGTGGTAAGTCATGCCGGTTATCCTCTGCAAAGTGTATATACTGCCTCAAAGCATGCTCTTCTGGGACTTACAAAAAGTATTGCAAGAGAGTATTATAAAGAGAATATCCGGGTACACGCCATCTGTCCCGGGGGTGTTTATACAGATATGGTGAAAGTTTCCCGTCCGGATCTCACACCGGAAGGCATGATCATGCCTGAAGAGATCGCAGATATTCTCTGTTTTCTTCTGGAAAACAGAGGCAATGCTGTGATAGATGAGATCCTTGTCCACCGGGGCAATAAAGAACCCTTCCTTGTATAAGAAAAGGGACTGTTGCAAAACTGTTTTGTGGGGAAGAAACCTTTTTGAAAAAAGGTTCTCTTCCCCACACCCCATTTTCCAAAAACTTTCACCGGAATTGCTTTTATTACTTGTAATAAAATCAATTCCAATTTATTTTATATAAAAGAGATACAACATTTTACCTGCAATAATTTTTACTATTGTTGTATAAATTCAAGATTGCTGATTTTTTCGACAGTAAATAAAAATTTATACAAAAAAACAGGGGAT
>JAFVRL010000233.1 GCA_017504325.1 Lentisphaeria bacterium
ATGGAAGAGATATTTTTTTCCAATGCCTCCGCCATAGCGGAAAGCCATCTATCCTTTTCTGCAGAAGAAGCACACCCCAGAAGCAAAGCACTCTTCCTTGCTTTCCGGCACATTGCCTCTACATCCCGATTACCGGTATGTATGTTTTTTTCCTGTTCTGTACTCACGCTCACCCATCCTTGCCGTTCCCGGCATGAAGCAATTATTTTTTTACTCCATTTAAAATACAGTTACCCTATTTTTTTTCAACTGCATAAACAGGAAAAATCAGGGGAAAATATAAAATTTTTCTGCATTTTTTTCCCGCAGAAGACTTGATTTTTTTAAAGAATGTGCATTGCAGTCATTTTCATGTAAAAATGAAAGGGGAAAGCCGCCTTCCCGATTTCTGCCCGGAGGCAGGAACCGGGAGAGGAACTTCCGGCAGAAGATGTTGATACAACTGCTGCCGCAAAACCGTTCCCTCCTCCCTTTTTTCCTTACTTTCCGGTGGTCTTGAACTCCATACGGGAAAGGCGCTTCAGATTCTGGACAGTAAAGAGGATCGTCATAGTTCCCAATACCCATGCCATGGAGATGGCACTGCCGAAACGCAAATTCGTATAGGCCTCTTTGAAGATATGCAGTTCCGCCACTTCCGTATTGGCTCTTCCGAAGGTCATAATCAGGATCATCCCGCCGGATTGGGAAGCGGAAATAAAAGCCCCCACAAAGTTGATGATGATAAGTGCTTTCAGGGTGGGAAGCGTTACATGCCAGATCTTCTGGAAGAAATTAGCACCGTCGATCTCAGCAGCTTCGTATGTATCATCCGGCACCCCTTTCAAGGCGGCAAGATAGATCAGACAGCCGGGTCCGGCATGTGCCCAGATTGTGGGGATCACGCAGGCAAACATTGCCCATGTTGCATCCTCCAGCCACGCAATGGGTTCAAAAGAAATCCCGGCAAGTCCGAGGATCCCGGAAATAACCTGATTGAGAATACCGGAAGAACCGCTCTGATAGAAAAGTCTCCACATGAAGATCACTACCAGTCCGCTCATCACCGCAGGCAGATAGAACACGGTACGGTAGAAGATCTTTCCGCAGGAGACCTCCTGAAGCAGAATGGCAAGAACAATAGGAGCAAGAAACCCCAGTGTAAGCAGATAGGACATATACCGGAAAGTATTCCAGATGGATGCCCACCATTCATCGCTGAACAGGACTCCGGCAAGGTTGGAAAGTCCCACCCAGTGACTGTCCCCCACCACCCGGTAATCCTGAAACAGGATCTGGGAACCGGAATACATGGGATAATATGTCCAGAGAAGAATACTCAAAAGAGCAGGCAGCATGATCAGATATCCCAGCCAGTTTTTCCGGAACTGCCACCCTTTTTTCTTGCCGGAATAAGAATCTTTCGGAGAAAACACCTGCCAGATATTGTAAATCACGAAACAGAAGAGAGCCAGGATACAGACTGCAACAATGGAAGTAACAAGAAGCTGTTTTCTGCGGATATCCGGCGGAATATTCCCGATCATACGGAAATTGGTACGGTCTTCCGCATTCTTCAGAAGTTTCTGAAGGATCTGCAAACGCTTTTCCCGGATCTCCGGAGCATCCCCCAGAGGCAGTTTTCCCTCTCTGGCAAGCTGGCGCGCCTCATCCAGAGGCTTGGTCATGTAAAGATAGACCAGCTGACAGTTTCTTCCATAAGGCTCTGGTTTGCCGTAACGGATGGAGTTGTTGTACGCCTCCTCCCAGCCTTTCGGGAAAAATTTAAGATACTCTTCATATCCGAACTTCCGTAAATATTCCGGGCTCAACTGACGCCCCAGGCCCAGTTTCACCATCTCATCCGCATAGATCTTTTTCGCTTCATCAGAATTGTAGAAACGGATATATCTCCAGGCGGCATCCCGGATCTCCTGCGCAGAAACAAGTTCCCCTCCGGAATTCCGTCTTGCTGTGATCCCGGCAAAGATCCCGGTAACAGAAGCATTCACTTCTGTCGCATGACTTCCGGCAGGTCCTGTGGGAAAGGAGGCGATCCCGACAAGAGCCGGATCCACATCCCCGCCCATGGATTCTGTACGCAGATAATTGGAGTACATCCCCACTTTTCCCGCCTGCAAAGCAAGAGCCACGCTGCGTTTATCCGCATTTGCTGTTGTATAACCGTGCTGAACGACTCCGTCGGCATCCACCCAGCGTTCGGTAAGAAGCCGGATATAGAAATCCAATCCGATGGCGGCCTCCCGGCTGCCGAACGCAGCACGCCATTTCCCGTCTTTATCCTGAACGACAGCTTCACCGCCGGCACCCCACAAATAAGGCAGGAAATCCCATGCCCCCTGATCACCGGCATATACATTCATACCGTAACGGTCGCGGGCAGGATCGGAAAGCACACGGGCATAAGCAAGAAATTCCTCCCAGTTTTTCGGCGGTCTTTCAGGATCAAGTCCGGCATCCTGAAAAAGGTCTTTACGCCAGAAAAGTGCGCGGGTGGAAATGTAATGGTTCAATCCCCAGATATGCAGACCGGGTTTGAATTTTCCTATACCGGGTCCCTCCCGGTAAAGAACGGGCTGAACAGCGGGGGGAAGTGTGGAAAGGTATTTCTTTATACTGCCGAATTCTTTTATCACATAGTCATCCAGAGGATACATGAAATTCTGTTGTATGTAGGTATCGGACATACGGAAGTTCAGAGGAAGGATATCCGGAGCTGCCCCGCCGGCAATAGCAAGCATGAGTTTGGATTCCCAGCCGATATTGGGAATGGAAATACCGCTGAACTGGGATAATTCAATATCCGGATTCCTGCGCAGAAATTCACTTTGAAGAGCCAATGCCACTTTTGTTGCCGCCGTGGTATTTTTCGGATCCGGCATACTGGTCACCCGCAGCGGGATCATTTTAGCTCCGGATTTTGCAGCAAAACCGGCATTTTTCTCCGCGCCTCTCATTTCCGTCAAAAAGCAGAAACAAAGTATCAGAATGATCAATCCCGGAATATAACGGAACACAACGGACTTTTTCAGCAAAGAATATTTCCCTTCTTTCATAAATTTCCACCTCTTTTTGTATGGATTGAGCAGATTTTGTAAATATTGCCAATATGTAATATTTATATTATAACAGAAGAATAAGGGCATTTCAAGTATTTTTTGCAAAAAATACTGTTCTTTATGCCATTTTTCTTGGTAAGTCATTCCGGAACGGAGAAAAATTCAGAATATTGAGGTAATTTCAAAAGTCCTCAAAAATCTTTAAACGCATCTGCTTTGATTTCTTTAAATGAATTTTGAAATTATCTCCATTTCAAACATAAAGGGAAAAGGTTTTCTTTTTATTGGAAAAGAAGACAGGCATCAGGATTTTTCTATTTGATTTCCCGGAAAAACAGAGTATATTAAAAGAATACAACTCACGGCAGGGTCGAAGTCTCCTGCCACAAAGACGGCATTGCCGGAACAAAAAGAAAGAATTAAAAATGACAACAAAAGTATTCATCGACGGGAAGGCCGGTACCACCGGACTTCGGATCTGTGACCGGCTCCAGAGCCGCAGCGACATCACCTTGCTTACTCTCTCCGAAGAGGACAGAAAAGACCCGGCAAAACGCAAAGAAATGCTCAATAAATGCGATATTGCTTTTCTCTGTCTTCCTGACGATGCCTCCAGAGAAGCCGTTTCCATGATCGAAAACGATTCTGTTGTGGTATTGGATACCTCCACAGCCCACAGAACTTTAAGCGACTGGACTTACGGTTTCCCGGAACTTTCCCCGGAATCTTTCAATAAAGTAGCCGCATCCAAAAGGATCGCAGTCCCCGGCTGTCATGCCAGCGGATTTATTGCATTGGTCAAACCTCTTATCGAAAAAGGTCTGATTTCTGAAAACGCCCTTCTTACCTGCCACAGTATCACCGGTTACAGCGGAGGCGGAAAAAAGATGATCGCCGAATATGAAGATCCCGCAAGACCGGATACATTCAACGCTCCCAGACAGTATGCGCTCACCCAGCAGCACAAACACCTGAAAGAGATGAATGCGGTCACCGGATTGAAGACAGCTCCCGTGTTCTGTCCCATTGTGGATGGCTTTTACAGCGGTATGCTGGTAACTGTCCCCCTCTTCAAAGAACAGCTCCTCAACGGTGCAACCATTGATGATGTGAAAAAGGTTTACAAAGATCTTTATACGACAGAAATCGTAAAGTATGAGGAAAACGCTTCAGAAAACGGGCTGCTTTCCGCAAACAAACTGAAAAATAAAGATTCCATGCAGATCACAGTGGAAGGAAATGAAGACCGTATGCTGCTTATTGCCCGCTATGACAATCTGGGCAAAGGTGCTTCCGGTGCCGCAGTGGAATGTATGAATATTGTAATGAAAAAAGATCCGGCAACGGGTCTGGATATTTGATATTTTTCTGTAAACTCCTTTTCCGGAGAATGCTAAAACGGACTTTTGACGCAATCCTGCTGTCAAAGGCTCCGGCAAGTTGTTTATTTTGAAAAATATTTTAATTTCAAAACAATATTTTGATCTGTGTATGCGTTTTGTTATACAGAAACAGATAAAATATCAAAAGAAAAGGAGTAAAGAAATGAAAAATCTGCTGAAAAGTTTTCTGGTCATCCTTGTCCTTGCCCTGATCCTGGGTGCGGCATATCTGGGCTACCGCAAGTATGCCGGCAATGATGAAAAAACCGTATTCGTTACAGAAAAAGCCGCAAAAAGCGATATTATGCGTTCCATCAGTGCCACAGGGACCGTTGAACCGGAAGAACTGGTGAATGTAGGAGCCCAGGTGCAGGGTATGATCGCAAAATTCGGTACAGATGCCGACGGTCAGGAGGTCAATTACGGTTCAAGAGTGAAAGAAGGCATGGTTCTTGCCAATATCGATGACTCCCTTTATCTTTCCAATCTCAAAAGTGCCGAAGCCCAGCAACTGCAGGCAAAAGCCGCCATTACCAGTGCGGAAGCAAGCGTTTTGCAGAGCAAAGCCAAACTCAATCTTGCAAAACTCAATTATGAGCGCGCCCGGACTCTCGGACCGGTGCGTGCCATTGCCCAGAGTGCTTATGACAGTGCCAAAGCCGATTACGAAACTGCCAATGCAGCTCTTGCTGTGGCGGAAGCCCAGATCGGGGTATCCAAAGCCCAGCTTGCCAGTGCCAATGCCGCTTACAGTTACGCAAAACGCAATCTGGATTACTGCGTGATCAAATCCCCGGTGGACGGGGTGATCATCGACCGCCGGGTAAGTGTAGGTCAGACAGTGGTTTCCAGTATGAGTGCCCCCAGCCTTTTCCTGATTGCCAAAGACCTGAAAAAAATGGAAGTATGGGTTTCC
>JAFVRL010000234.1 GCA_017504325.1 Lentisphaeria bacterium
GCCTCTGGCTTTGTGTGAATATAATGCCGGATTGACCAGAGCAAAAAAGTGGCAGCCCGAAACTGGAAATGGAGAGGTTATCAGCCGTATTGGTATCGCCTCCACGAAACAGTATGTGAAAGATATTCTTAAACGGCATCAGAAATACAGAAAAGAATGGAAAGACCCCCGATGAAAAAGATACTTTTGTTATTTCTTATTCTGATGTGCGGGGGCGGAGTTGCTGAAAATGTGTTTGCCGCACCGGGAAAAGGACCGCAGAAGATCCGGATCGATTTCACCTCTTCCGCCAAAAGCGGTAAGAGTGTGACCGGCGGCTGGCATTATAAAGGGAAACCCTTTACCAGAGATATTGATTTTTCCATTGTGGAACTCAAAGGTGTACGGGTGTTGCAGGTGTCGTCCAGAAAAAGTTCCGGTACGATCCTTTATGATCTTTCCACCATTGATCTTGTGAAATTTCCTTTAATGCGCTGGAAATGGATGGCAGTACGGCTTCCGGCGGGGGCATGTGCCACAAATCCCCGGAAAGATGATCAGGTGCTTGCTGTTTGCGCCGGGGCAGGGCGTCCCAGGACAAATTCTGTTGCTTTCCGCTGGGAAACAGAGACAGTAAAAGGAACGAAAGGGATTTCACGGTACGGATTGGGAATGGTTCTTGTTAACTGGTTTGCCATGCGTAACCGTACAGATAAACTGAATTGCTGGTATGTGGAGGAAGTGAATCTTCTTGAACATCTCCGGAAACTTTTTCCCAAAGGGATCCCCAAAACAGATCTTGCCTTGAGTATTACCGGAAATTCCCAATATACCGGAACAGATTCTCTGGGGTATATAGAATATCTGGAGTTTCTGCCGATTTCTGAAAAAGGTAAATTATCGTTACAGTAATACTATTATACATGTTCAAAAGATAAAAGGAGAAAAAAATGAAATTTTATGAGAAACTTGCTGCCGCATGGGAGAATACAAATTCTCTTGTTTGCGTTGGCCTGGATCCGGATTTGAAAAAACTTCCGGAGTGTCTGAAAAATGAAAAATACCCCATTTTCAAATTCAATCAGGCTCTTATTGATGCTACAAAAGATCACGCCTGCTGTTACAAGCCCCAGGCTGCATATTATGCCGGTCAGGGTGCGGATGATGAACTTTTTATGACCATGGAATATCTGAAAGAAGTCTGTCCTGATACACCTGTTATTCTTGATGCCAAAAGAGCAGATATCGGCAATACCACTATGATGTATGCGCTGGAAGCCTTTGATCGGTACAAAGCAGATGCTGTGACCGTCAACCCCTATATGGGGATGGATGCCCTCAAACCCTTCCTTGATTATGAGGATAAGGGTGTTGTGGTACTTTGCCGTACCTCCAACAAAGGGGCAAAGGAGATCCAGGAAATGCGTCTTGCCGACGGAAGAGAGTTGTATAAATATGTTGCATCCCTCATTGCCGGTCCCTGGAACTACAACAAAAATACCATGCTTGTAGCCGGAGCAACTTTCCCGGAAGAGTTGGGTGAGATCCGGCAGATCGTGGGAGATACTCCTCTTCTTGTTCCCGGGATCGGGGCGCAGGGCGGAGATCTGGAAGGCGTATTGAAAAACGGTCTAACCGCAAATAAGACCGGACTTGTCATCAACTCTTCCCGCGGACTCATCTATGCTTCTTCCGGTACAGATTTTGCGGAAAAAGCGCAGGAAGAAGCTCTGAAACTGAAAAATGCCATCAATGCTTTCCGTTGAGAAAGTTTGAAAATCAAATTTATAAGGAGTGAGATATGATCCCTTTTATTGATCTTAAAGGCCAGTATGCCAAACTCGAAGAAAATGTGGATAAAGCCATCAAGAAAGTATTGATGCACGGTCAGTATATTCTGGGGCCGGAAGTGGCGGAACTGGAAAAACAGCTTGCGGAATTTGCCGGAACAAAATACTGTCTTGCCTGTTCCAGCGGTACAGACGCTCTCCTTATGGCAATGATGGTAATGGATTTCAAGGCGGGTGACGCAGTATTCACCACTCCCTTCACCTTCTTTGCCACCGTGGAAACCATCGCTCTTACCGGTGCCACCCCTGTTTTTGCCGATGTGGAACCTGATACCTACAATATGGACCCTGCAAAACTGCGGGAAGCCATCCTGAAAGTAAAAGCGGAAGGTAAACTTACGCCCAAAGCCATCGTTGCGGTGGATATTTTCGGACAGTGCGCGGATTATGATGCCATTTCCGCTATTGCTGACGAGTTCGGACTTCCCATTATTGAAGATGCGGCACAGTCCATGGGGGCTGTTTATAAAGGAAAACGCGCGCCCTCTTTCGGGAAGATCGGCTGCACAAGTTTCTTTCCTGCCAAACCTCTGGGATGCTATGGCGACGGGGGAGCAGTTTTCACAGATGACAAAGATCTTTATGACATCATGTATTCCATTCTTGTCCACGGCCGCGGCGGGGATAAATATGATAACATCCGTCTTGGTCTGAATGCCAGACTGGATACCATTCAGGCAGCTGTACTTCTGGAAAAACTCAAACTCTTTGAAAACGAGATCGAACTGCGTCAGCAGGTGACAAAGTGGTATAAAGAGGAACTGGACGGCGTATTGCAGATCCCTGTTGTAAAGGAAGGCAATGTATCTGTCTGGGCGCAGTATTGCCCCATGTCCCCCAAGTTTGAAGCGATCCAGGCGGCACTCAAAGAGGCAGATATTCCCTCTGCAAGATATTATCCCATTCCCATGCATCTCTTGGGAGCGATGAAATATCTGGGATACAAAAAAGGCGATATGCCTGTAGCTGAAAAAATTGCGGAAACGATTTTTGCATTGCCCATGCATCCCTATCTGGATCAGGCAACGGTCAAAAAGATCGCTTCTGTGATCAAAAGCGTTGTCAATAAATAAAACAGTTTTTCCATAGTTCGATCAGGGAAGGGGAGTGTATCCTTTTCCCTGTTTTTTTATTCCGGAGAGAGCTGTATTCCTATTCCTGCGGAATGACTTCCGGATACTTCTTTTTCAGAAGATACCTTTTCCATCTGATGCAGTTCCCTGTATTTTGCAGGGGGAGTACCGAATATTTTACGGAACATCCTTGAAAAATGGAAGCGGTCATTTACTCCGATAAGTTCACAGATTTCATCAATGCTTGTTTCGCCTTCCTCAAGGAGCTGGGCTGCCTGCATGTATCTTACATTCAGAAGATATTGATGCGGGGTGCTTCCGGTAAATGCCGTGAAGCGGCGCAGAAAGGTGCGTTTTGTCATTTTTGCTTTTGCTGCCAGACCATCCAGATCCAGTTCTTCTGTCATGTGACTGCGCAATACATCACAGATCCTTGCAATCCGCATATCCGGCTGCAGTCTGGTAAGAGCTTCTTCCGGGAGTTTGGAAAGGGCAAGGGAGGTCAAGGCTGTTGCCAGAAGGATCTGACGGTTGGAACTTTTCAGTTCCGTACCCGGCACAAGTTTCCGCAGTTCCTCCAGAAGCACTTGCAGTTCGGGGGTGATTTCAACAGCATTGCACAAATGGGAACTGCTTCCGGAATATAGAGTTGTTTCAAAGTGGAAATACAGTTGTTTCGGATTGCCGGTGCAGCAGGAAACAAGATCATTATGCGGCGGCAGAAGATAGATATATCCGGGCAGAAGATCAAATTTTTTCCCGTTGGCGATTATGGCTGCCCCGGGTGCATCCTGACAGTAAAGACGCCAGAAATGGGCAGGAAGATGCCGATTGTTCCAAAAGGGACCCAGACGCACCTGACCGCATCCGGCAATACGGAAACGGAAACTTTCCCTTAAAAGTTTTTTGTCATTTTTCTTCATAATAAACCTGCAAAAATTCATGGAAAAAAGTTTGCTTTTTACATATTACCTTGTTATAATATACACATAGAAGGATTTTATTGCAAACCGTTCACGATATAAAAAAACAGTAAAGGAGTTTTTTATGGCGAAAGATTATTTGAAATGGTTTATCCATGACCGTTTCGGCATGTTTATCCACTGGGGACTTTATTCTGTTCCCGGAAGGCATGAATGGCTGAAAAATCACGAAAGACTCAATGATGAACAGTATCAGAGATTTTTTGATGCCTTCAATCCGGATATGTTTGATCCGAAAGCATGGGCAAAGGCCGCTGCCGCCGCCGGTATGAAATATTTTGTGGTCACTACAAAGCATCACGAAGGCTTCTGCATGTTCGACTCCCACTACACGGATTTCAAGATCACCAATACGGCTTACGGCAAAGATGCCATAAGAGAAATCGTGGATGCCTTCAGAGCGGAAAATATCAAAGTGGGCTTCTATCACTCTCTCATTGACTGGCATCATCCCCATTATGTCATCGACAGCGTAAATTACCCCTCCGGACTGGGCAAAACCATAGAAGAACTTGCCGAAATGAACAAGGGCAGAGATCAGAAGATCTATATCAAATATCTGCATGATTCTGTCCGTCAGCTCCTCACCGAATACGGTAAAATCGACATTATCTGGTTCGATTTCTCCTTCCCCGAACCCAAATATCCCACAGGCAAGGGCAGAGAAGCATGGGATTCTGAAAATCTGGTGAAAATGATCCGGGAATTGCAGCCGGGAATCATTATCAACAACCGTCTTGATCTGCCGGATATGGAAGATGTCCTTACCCCTGAACAGGTAATGCCGGAAGAGAAAGTGACCAGCCTCAAAGGTACAGTCAGCGACGTCTGGGAAGGCTGTCAGACCTTCTCCGGTCCCTGGGGTTACGGACGGGATTTCAATACCTGGAAGAGTGCCAAACAGTGTATTGACCTTCTCATCAATCATGTCTGCCGTGACGGAAACCTGCTTATGAATGTAGGACCCAACGGACGCGGTTACATCGAAGACAGAGCCATGGAGCGTCTTGCTGATTATGCAAAATGGATGAAGTTCCACTCTTGTGCCATTTACGGTTGCGGTATGGCTCCGGATGAGTTCCCTGAACCCAGAGATTGCCGTTATACCTACAATAAAGAAACAAGGCAACTCTTTCTTCATGTGATGAATTGGCCCTGCTTTGCCATTCACCTGAAAAACATGTACGGCAAACTGAAATTTGCCAAACTCATGCTGGACGGCAGCGAGATCACCTTCACAGAAGATGAAGAAAGAAATACCGTTACATTGAAAGTTCCCATCACCAAACCGGATACGGAAGTACCGGTCATCGAACTTTTCCTGAAATAAGGATGAACCTTTTTGAAAGGCTGTGCCGTATCCTTGATGGAACTGCGCAGCCTTTTTTTATTTGCAGGTTCTGTTATCAGCCCTTGAAAAAGCGTATGTTGGCGGAAGAAAAATATTCTTTCTCCTTTTCAAACATCTTTTCTCTTGCTTTTTCGTCTTCAAAGAGGGCAAAGACAGTCGGACCGCTGCCGCTTACAAGAGGTGTGCCGCCATAAGATCTGAAGCGGGAAAAAATCATTTCCAGAAGAGGAAATTTTTTCAACAGTGCCTTTTGCAGATCGTTGCGCAGGGAGTTTTTCAAAAGCAAAATATCTCCCTCTTCCACACCTTTTACCGCATCCGACAATACGGGAGCTTCTTCCAGAGATGTCCAGTTGATATGAGAGTATGCCCATTTGGCACTTACGGGAAAACCCGGTGCCGCAAATAAAAGAGGAAAATGGATCGTTTTTTTTATGGATAACGGGGTCAGTTTTTCTCCTCTGCCGGTTGCGGAACAGGGGGTGTTTTTCAGGAAAAAAGGAACATCGGAACCGATGGAAAGGGCAAGAGAAAAAAGTTCTTCTTCCGGAAGACATTGATAATATTCCTGCATGGCAAGAAGGGTGACTGCCGCATCGGAAGAACCTCCGCCCATCCCTGCGGCAACCGGATTGCCTTTTTCCAGATCTATGGATATGCCTTTATTTTTCAGACACGCTTTCTCATAATATTTTTCTGCGGCTTTCCAACACAGATTTCTGTTGTCACAGGGAACGGAATCGTCTGTGCATCTTATGGAGATCCCGGGAGATTTTTCAAAGGAGAATGCAAGGGAATCCCGGACGGCTGTCACGGGCAGGAACACTGTTTCGATTTCTGTAAAGGAATCCGGTCTTTTTCCCACAGTACGGAGAAAAAGATTGGTCTTTGCATACGCCTTTTTTATGATCATATTTTCATTCATTTTACCATCCTTCTGCATTTGACACTATAAGATATACCGTAAAAGAGCATTATGCAAATTATATCGGGGCATTTATAAAGAGAATCATGCCGGAAACAGATTTTTCTTACAGTTCTTTCATAGAAATTGCAGAAATGGAAAAGTGGCGGGCTGCCGGTCAGAAGGGGAGGACTTTTAAAATCTGTCAAAAACATTTTTCCATTCAAGATTTTTAAGCAAAAATAATGCAGGAATATACTTTTTTAAAAATTATACAATCAAATGTGTTTGGACTTTCAGATTTTTGAGGACTTTTGAAATTACCTCTATTGAAAAAATATAAAAAAATACTATTTTAAAAGGATATATTTCCGTTTTTAAAAAATAAGGATGTGCAGACAAATGATCTTTGATGGACCTGTACCTGTGGAAAATCAGAAGCGTTCCCAGCGTAACTATATGCTTTTTCTTGTGTTCAACGGTTTTGCCTATATGTGTCTCGGAGAGACTGTGATCCTGCTCATTGCCATAAAACTTGGCTCCCCGGATGCAGTGGTTTCCGCTTTGGGGGCAATGGTATTTTTTTCTTTTATCCTGCTTCCTCTGGGCAAGATCGTGTCTGCAAAAGTGGGGGCGGCACGCAGTCAGAGTTTTTTCTGGGTGGCAAGGAATTGTGCCGGATTACTGGTGGCAATGGCTGTGCCGGTCTCTTTGTATGTCAATGGGATCCTTGCCGAGATCATGCTTCTTGCCGGCGGATTCTTTTTCTATGGGTTCCGTGCTGCGGGCGTTGTTCTTTCCCAGCCTCTTCTCGGCGGTATAACTTCCCCTTCGGAACGGGCATCTTTTCTTTCCAAAAGCAACAGTATAAGTGCTGCAACAAGCTGTATGGCACTTGTGGCAGTGGCTGTCACCTGTCAGCTTACGGAAAGTGTATGGGCATTGATGGCGATCGCGATCTGCGGTTCCTGTATGGGAGCGACCTCTTCAAGGTTTATTCTGGGGATAGATGAGTCCGGCGTATTGCGGGAATCCGCAAAGAAACCCCTTGTCGGAGAGATCCGGATGGCACTTTCTGAAGAGGTGGTACGCAAACAGGTTGCCGGAGTCTTCTGTACCAATCTTGCCATTATTCTGCTTACCCCCACATCCCTCATTACGGTTAAACGGGGATTCTGTGTAAGTGACGGTAATGCCGTGATTTTTTCCATTGTTCAATGGCTTTCCTCTATCGGCGGTTCATGGGTGGCTTCCAAACTTACGCGAAAACTTGGCCCCCGCCGGGTGGCGATCCTTTCTTATCTGCTGATCCTTGCCATTGTTCCTTTGTGGATCTTTCTTACTTCCTTTGCCGGACATGCTCCCAGGCTTCTGCTCTTTCTTCCTTTTGTACTTGCCGGATTCTGTTTTTTTGCCATGAATAATTCCATGACCCATTATTTCCTGCAAACGGTGGAGGAACAGAAACGCGTAGCAGTATCCCTTCTTATTTATACTGCCTCCGGGATGGGGGCGGGACTTACGGCATTGTGTATTACAAGTACCGCTTTCTGTATCCTGGAAAGATATTACGGCATTCCTTCTCCGGAAACATACAGGATCTACTTTATTATTGCCGGGATCCTTCTTCTGCCGGGACTTATGATCCTTTCTTCTCTCCGGCCCTTACCGGTGGAAAAAAGAATGCATAAAGGAGCATTTTTCAAATTTCTCTGGTAAGAATTTCTTTACTTCCGGAGAAACTCTTTCAAAGCGGGTAAACATTTTTCTGCCGCCGCCTTACCCTCATCATAGACTATCTGTAAAAGTTCCGGATCCCGGCAGATCCTTTTGATGGGAAGGTCTTTTTCCGGACGGATCAGCAATACTCTCCCCTCTTCTGCCTGTTTTTCCACATATTCCAGAGTATCATTATAGGAAATATGTCTTTTTTGCAGCTGCCGGATAATGGCGGGATATTTATGTAAAAAGAACCGGATGAATGGCATGCCCTTCTGGGGTTTTTTCCTGTAAGAAGCACTTTGCGTAAGTACCACAATATTTTTTGTATAACCCTGTTGCTGGAAAAAGCGCAGTGGAATGGCATCGGAAATTGCACCGTCCAGATAGGTGTTCCCGTCAATGCTGACCGGTCGGGAGACCAGAGGCATGGAGGCAGATGCCCGCATCCAGTCATAACATTTTTCATCCGCAATATTGCATTTTTTATATACAGATCCCCCGCTTTGTGTATCGGTACAGACCATATAAAAATCCATGGGTGTGGAATTGAAAGTGTCTTTGTCAAAAACATCCAGTTCATCCGGAAGGCGTTTGTAACAGAAGTCCGCCCCGAAAAGATCCCCTGTAAAAAGAAGGGAACGCAAGGAACAGTAACGGGGATCTTTGCAGAATCTTTTATTGTACCGCAGGACTCTGCCTTTCTGTCTGCTTTTCAAGTTACAGCCGAATGCGGCTCCTGCGGAAACACCGATAAGACCGTCGGGGTAAAGAGAGTGTTCCATAAGGGTATCCAGTACGCCGGCTGTGAAAAGCCCCCGCATGGCTCCCCCTTCAAGGACAAGTCCCCTTTTCCCCTCTTTCCTCATTTTGGAATTTCCTTAAAAGAGTTTTGCATAGATATTGTGCGCCCACAATGTAAGAATGACAAGAGGCAGGATCCATTTGACATACGCTCTCATAAAGGCGGGGAACTTCATCCCTTTACCGGTATTGGCTTCCTCCAGAAACGCCTTTTCGCCCCAACCGTATTTTGTGGTACAGAAAAGAATAATGAACAGGGAACCCAACGGCAGAAGATTGTCGCTTACAATAAAATCTTCCAGATCCAGTACATTTGTCCCTTTGCCCAACGGCTGAAATTTTTTCCAGATACTGAAACCGAATACACAGGGCAGGGAGGCAAGGGAAAGAATAATGGTAAAGATAAGGGAAGATTTTATCCGGGAAAGAGAGAAATTACGCATGATATAGGCAATCAGATTTTCCCCTACGGCAATCAGAGTGGAAAGGGCGGCAACACTCATAAAGAGGAAAAAGACTGTTCCCAGAAATCTTCCTGCGGGCATCTGACGGAAGACTTCTGTAAGGGTGACAAAAATAAGGGAGGGACCCTGACCGGCTTCCACATTGAAAGCAAAACATGCGGGAAAAACAATAAGACCGGACGCGATGGCAGCGGCAAGGTCAAGGAGGATGATAAGGACGCCTTCTCCCGGCAGGGATCGCTCTTTATCAATGTAGCTTCCGCAAATGGCAATACTTCCCACTCCCAGACTCAAAGTGAAAAATGCCTGCATCATAGCGGCATGGACAGCAGGCCATATTCCTGTATTCTGCACTTTGCTCCAGTCGGGGGCAAGGAAGAATTTGACCCCCTCCCATGCTCCGTCAAAACGCATGACCATGATAATCAGCACGATTTGCAGAAGAAACATTCCGCCCAGCATGATCTTCATGGCTTTTTCCACGCCCTTTTTCACCCCCAGCATACATACGGCGGCAGTAAAAGCGATCCCCAGAATGGTGAAGAAGGTCATTTCTCCTGTACTGGCAAGAAAAGAATCAAAATATAAAGCACTTTTGGTGTCCGCAGCCATAAGAAGAGTATTGCCGGTAAAGAATTTCCACGCATAGGCAAGCATCCAGCCTGTAACAACGGTATAGAACATGAGAAGTACCAGATTGCCGATAAAGGAGATGTTGGCGGGTATATGCCATTTATGCCCTTCTTTTTCCAGTTTTTTCACTGCGCCGGGAAGATCGCTCTGACCTGCTCTGCCCAGGGAAAGTTCCGCAACCATGATGGGGAAACCAAGTATGGCAAGAAAGACAAGATAAAAAAGGACAAAGATGGCTCCTCCGTAATTGCCGGTAATATAAGGAAATCGCCATACATTTCCCAAACCGATGGCACAACCTGCTGTCATCAGCAGAAAGCCCAGTCTTGTTCCCAATTGTTCTCTTGCCATATTATTTACTCCTATGGATTGAATGTGAAAATATTAA
>JAFVRL010000235.1 GCA_017504325.1 Lentisphaeria bacterium
GGGGATCTTTTGACCGCAGTTTTTACGGGATCTATTTAGCTCATGACGGTTCCAAAAGTGCCAATACGGTAACTTTTGCAGGTGCAGTCAAGTCTTTCCGGAAATATGGAAAACAGTTGCGCGATTTGCCGGAATTCCGTCCCTCCAGACGGCATGATGATACACTTGGCAAATCCGGGATTTTCAACTACCTGAATAAGTAAAAACAAGAAACTTTTGAAGCAAAGAAAGGAAAAATATGAAGAAGACTTTTACTCTTATCGAACTGCTTGTAGTCATAGCCATTATCGCCATTCTTGCCGGGATGCTTCTTCCTGCATTGAACTCTGCAAGGGAAAAAGGCAGGGGGGTGAGCTGTAAGAACAATCTCAAACAGATGCACATGGGGGCAATGCTCTATAACAGCGATTATAAAGAATGGAATGTGGCAAAAATATATTCCAAAGCCATTGTGCCGGGAAGAACCCAGCAGGGGGTGACATGGTACGGGATGATGCAGGTTATGAAATATCTTTCCAACGGAAGAGTATTCCGCTGCCCCTCCAACGCTGCAAATGTCAAGGGAACCTATCCCGATGACGGTGGAACGATGTACACTTCTACTTACGGTCTTACAACCGGAACATTTGGAGATGAAGCCTTTTCCAAAGGTGCCACAAGACCTATAAAAACACCGGAACTTCTCCGGGAAAAAGGCGGCAATGAGGTTGTCATGTTTGCCGATACTGCCAATCTGGTGGGAAATGCCAAAGATCCCCGTTCCTCTCTGAAATCAGATAAGCAATATCCGGGACTGGCAATTATGAATCAGACATCTTCTGAAAACCGTTCTTTCCGCGGTGCATGGGATTACAGTACATACGGAGTTTTTCTGCTTCATGACGGCTTACGCAGTGCCAATACCGTGAATTTTTCCGGAGCAGTCAGACCATTTAAAGTTTATGGAAAGATCCGCGTGGAACCTGTCTTCAAACCCAACCGCCGTTATGATAATCTTTACGGCAAAAACGGCGGGATCTTCTGCGGGGTAAATCAGTAATTTTCCCTATTCTGTTAAAAAGCGTTTTTTAACGGGGTGATTTCTTTTGAAATTACCTCTATTTTTATTTTTAAGCTCATTATGTCAGTTTAATGATATATTTTGACAAACTTATTATATTGAAAATCCTTGACATTGCAGCTTTTACGGATTATATTAACATATAAAGATTTTTTCGTAAGTAAGTTGCTATGTCAAAAGAAAGGAACAATAGATCATGAAGAATAAAAATTTCACGCTTATTGAATTGCTTGTGGTCATAGCCATCATTGCCATTCTTGCGGGGATGCTTCTTCCAGCGTTGAATTCTGCGAGGGAAAAAGGCAGAGGAGTAAGCTGTAAAAACAATCTCAAACAGATGCATATTGCCGCAATGTTTTATAACAGCGACTTCAAGGAATGGAATATGGCAAGAACTTATACCAAAGATCTTATTCCCGGTAGAACAGCTGCACTTTCCTGGTTCAATGTGCAGCAAATTTTGAAATATCTTCCTCACGGCAAGATCTTCCGCTGCCCCACCAATAAGGCAAATGTCAAGGGACAGTATCCCAACGACAGCGGATATGCGTACCAGACTACTTACGGGATCACCATTGGTACATTCGGGGATAAAGGCTATACCTCCGGAGCAGGCAGGCCCATCAAAACAATGGAACTTGTGCGGGAAAAAGGCGGCAATGAAGCTATTATGTTCGCGGATACTGCTGTCCGCAGTACAAATACGAGCTGGGCGTCTTTTGCTTCTACGGAATCCAAACCCAGTGACTATATCTACAATTGCACCACAAGTCAAAGTTTCCCTTTCCGTGGTGAATGGGATGCCAGTTATTACGGGATCTATTTATTGCATGACGGTACCAGAAGTGCCAATACTGTAACTTTTTCCGGAGCAGTCAAACCCTTCAAAAAGTATGGAAAACAGATCCGCTATTTTCCGGAATTCCGTCCTTGCAGACGGCATGATGATACCGGTGCCGTTTCCGGAGTTTTCCAATGGCTGAATGAGTGATACGGTAAAACAGAAGGCGCAGTACTCTTCTTCATAAGTGCTGAAAAATATACAATATAAACAAAGTTTCATATAAAAACCAATCCTCAAAAGAAAGGAAAAAACATGAAAAAACTCTTAACAGTGCTTCTGCTTTTATTTGCAGCAGCAGCAGCGGTCTTCGCAAAAGATGTGAAGATCGATCTCAAAAATGCTGTGATCGTACAGCAGCACAAAAAGTTTGCTTCTCTTTCCGCAGACTTGCAAAAACATCTGGAACTTATCGGCGGAGGTAAAGTTGCCATCGTTCCCGCCTCCAAAGTACCCGCTGGAAAGTATGTTTTCTATGTGGGGATCGCCCCCAAAGGTGCAAAAACAAGTTTCAAAGGGGAAGAGGGGATTTACCTTGTCACAGATAAAGCAGCTTATTTCTATGGGGATAAATTCCGCAATTATGGAATTTATCATGCCGTCTATACATTCCTTGAAGAAGCTCTCGGCGTCCGCTGGCCCGGAGTGGATCAGATCGCCGTTGTGAAACGCAATCCTGTTGTCATCAGCAAAGTGGAAGGCTCTTTTGCTCCCGTCCTCAATATCCGCGGTATCCGTAATCAGGGAATTTGGAGCCGCCGTATGAGACTTGGCGTACACAATCCCCCCCAGTATGGTCACGCTTTCACAAAATGGTGGGCAATGTACGGCAAAACCCATCCGGAATACTTTGCCCTCAACTACGGCAAACGCGCTCCCACAGGACTGGGCAGACGCACCGGCGATGTGGCACAGGCTCTTGCTTCCAACAAATATGCACAGATCATTGCTCTTTGCGTAAGCAATGAAAAAGTCTGGGACAGAATCATTGAAAACTGGAAAAA
Organism: Lentisphaeria bacterium; assembly: GCA_017504325.1. GTDB lineage: Bacteria > Verrucomicrobiota > Lentisphaeria > Victivallales > UBA1829 > RGIG5327. Next base: position 2,906 of record JAFVRL010000235.1, read on the forward strand.
AGCCGGAATGCCCGAATATGTGAACCTTTGCGAAAATGATGCTCCCGATAATCTTTCCTGCCATTGTGAAAACTGCAAAAAACTGGATGTTCTCACTCCTGAACAGGAAAAAGACTGGACACACGCTCTTGCCGACCGTTACGTCTATTTTGCCAATGAAGTTCTCAAACGGGCAAAAAAATACCGCAAGGATGTGAAAGTATCCATGTATGCTTACAATGCTTCCCAGGATGCTCCCAAAAAGATCCGTCTTGCGGATGAAGTAGTCATCGGTATCGTTCCCACCAACTTTACCATGCCCTCCCTCACAGAATATGTGTCCGGCTGGAAAAAGATGGGACTTAAACACTTCTATTACCGTCCCAACCGTCACTATTACTATGCCATGATGTGCCTGCCCGCAGGTTTTGACAAGCACTTCTATGATGTAGTTCAGTTCATGGTCAAACAGGGCTGTATCGGGTTCGATTATGATACAGGGAAGACCCTCAACCCCTCTGTCCAGTTCTCTGACTATGTGATCGCAAAAGCCCTGCAGAATCCCTCTTTGAGCTATGAAGATTGTGTGAAACACTATCTGGAAGCCTACGGCAATGCCGGAGAAAATGTAGGCAAATATTTTGAATACTGGCGGAAAAATGTGTGGGAAAAGCGCATTGTGGAAAATGTGGATAAAATTACCACACTCGGTGCATTCTATAATTATGCCAGAGGGCTTGTAAAAGATATTACCCCCTATTACAAGGAATCCGACTTTATCGAAGCCGGGAAATATCTTGATGATGCTATGAATACCCCCGGTCTTACCGAAGACCAGAAAGCATTGGTCAAACGCCTTGTTGACTTCAATGAACACGGCCGTCTCTTCTTCAATGCTGTTTCCAGAAAGAATGACAAAGATTCCCTTACTCTTCTCAAATACCGTCAGGAAAACAAACTTAAAATCCTTCATGGTACAGAACAGTATTATGGGGACGTTGCCGGTCTGAAAAGAGTACAGGATCTTGCAGAATTTACTCCCCCCTTCAAAAAGATGCCTCTCTTCTGGAGATTCAAACTTGACCCCCAGGAAGTGGGCGAAAAAGAAGGATGGCAGAACGACGGTAAAAATTATACAAAATGGCCCTATGTGATGGCAACCAACAGAAACTGGGAAAAACCCTATGCCCATTACAAAGCCATTTCCCAAGAAATCCGCGCTCTCACTAAAGATTATGACGGTATTGCCTGGTATGCTGCTGAAACAAAGATCCCTGAGGACTGGTTCGGAAAACGCAATATCTATCTCTATTTCGGAGCTGTGGATGATTCCTGCACCATCTATGTGAACGGGGAAAAAGTCCACCACCGTCCCTATATCAACCCCAGTGACTGGAGTACCCCCTTCAGCGTGGACATCACCAAATTTGTGAAAGGGGATGCAAAAACACGCCAGTATATCACTGTAAGAGTTGGTGACAAAGGCGGTGCCGGTGGGATCTGGAAAGAAGTTTTCCTGGTCTCCAGAGCAAAATGATCCCGGTATGACCGGGTATTTTATCGAATAATGTAAACGGGGCTGTTGCAATTATATCAGCCCCGTTTTTTATCTGCCGGATAGAATAAACCGGATAAAATGCTGAAAAGGAAAAAAATGAAAAAATTTCTAACAATACTTCTGCTTTTAACGGCGGCAGCGGCGGTTTTTGCAAAAGATGTGCATATCGATCTTAAAAATGTTGTGATCGTACAGAAAAAGGGATCCCTGAAAGTAATTTCTGAAGATCTGAAGAAACATCTGGAACTGATTGGAGGCGGTAAAGTACCTATCGTTCCCGCGTCAAAGATCCCTGCCGGAAAATATGTCTTTTATGTGGGATTTGCACCCGGAGAAACAAAACAAACCTTCAAAGGGGAAGAAGGAAGATTCCTTATTACAGAAAAGGCTGCCTATTTCTTCGGTGATGCAGAATATGATCAGGGGATCAGTCATGCTGTTTATACCTTCCTTGAAGAAGCACTGAATGTCCGCTGGCCCGGTCCGGATCACATTGCTGTTGTCAAACGCAATCCTGTTGTTGTCAGCAAACTGGAAGGCAAATTCATTCCTGAACTGAATATCCGCGGCATCCGCAAACAGGGGATCTGGAACCGGCGTATGAAAATGGGGTTCCATAATCCCCCCCAATATGGACATGCATTTACTTCCTGGTGGAAAAAATACGGCAAAACCAATCCGGAATTTTTTGCTCTCAATCAGGGCAAACGCGCTCCCACATTTCCCGGAAGACGCTCCGGGGATATGGCACAGGTGCTTGCCTCACAAAAATATGACAGGATCATTGCTCTTTGTGTAAGCAATGAAAAAGTCTGGGATAAAATCATTGAAAA
>JAFVRL010000236.1 GCA_017504325.1 Lentisphaeria bacterium
CAACCCCGGGACACATGTTCCCCCATGAATGAAGTCCCGCAAGGGATGCAGGAAAATACCTGCCGGAATTGTTGAAAATTTATGTAATTAGATATTGGTTCTTATTTATTTTACAACAAAACGGCTTCAACATTTTTTTTCCTTCGCCCCGATGGGGCTTATTCTTTATTTTGGTATTTGGTTCCCGGGGTTAAAACCCCGGGCTTTGTTCCGTCGTCCCTCCGGGACTGTTTTATTTGCTGATATGATATTTTATACATACTGTCTGCTTATGAAAATCTGACAAAATCACTTTTTCAAAATCCAATTTTCTCCCGCTCAAATATGGCGAAAATACCTGTTTTTTGAAAAATTATGGGATAGCTGTGATAATTTACAATTTTTTCCAAAAAACGGGGTTGAGGAAAAAGATTTTCTTTTGCAATTGTCCCTTTTGTGTCCAGCTTGCTTCTTTCAGCAGTTTTCAGCTTTTTTTCCGGCACTGTAAAAACATTCGTACCAGATGATCCCTGCAAAAACAAGCAGACAGACCGGGACAACAAGGATCGTTCCCCGCAAGCCGAATTTATCTCCGGCATATCCCATTAAAAAGGTGAAAAATCCGCATCCGGGAATCCCCAGCGCAGAGTAATACACATAGAGAAGAGTGGAATCACATTGCGGGAGATTGTTTACTCCGTAGACCTGTGTCGTGGGCCAGTAGGGAGCCACCCCTATGCCGCAAAGAAAAAGGGTGAGAAACAATACGGTGAAAAGTGCGGTCTGCGGCAACAGACCCGGTTCAAGAAATGCAAGAAAAAAGGTGAGGGGGATCGTGGAAAGGGAGGCACACATAAGGATGTACCGCAAGTTGTCCGGTTTGGCGATGTAACCGAAAGAAGTTCTGCCTATGAACATGCCGACTGCGATACATGCTGTTCCCAGTCCTGCAACAAAAACACTGGTCTTGAAGGTCAGTTCAATAAAAGCCGCCGACCAGAAGGTGATCCCGAATTCCGCCCCCGCACCGAAAAACATCGCTGCAGCACATATCCAGAACCGTTTTTGTCTGAAAATGATTTTACTTCTTTCCCATAATTGTCTGTAATCCACTTTTTCCTTTGCTTCCGGAAATTTTTTTGCAGGATTTTCTTTCCAGAGAAAGAGCAGAGAGGCAAGAAAAGTCAGAAGTCCTATGACACCCATTACCTGCCGCCAATGTACGCCCAGAGAAATAAGTCCTCCGGCAAGAAGTACAGCCAGAAAGATCCCCACGGACCAGAAGGCATGACTGATATTCACATATCTTTCCGGCGCATCCGGATGAAGATCCTGTACTACCGGAGTAAGGATCCCTTCGCAGGTACCTTCCCCTATCCCGGCAAGAATAAGACAGGGCATAAGCATCCAGTATTGGGTGGTAAAGGCGCACCCCATCATGCCCAGACCGAAAAGCAGTAAACTGGTTCCTGAAAGGATCCTTTTGCCGAGTTTCGCTGCAATGAATCCGCAAACAAGCAGTGCAAGAAGCATAAAAAAACTGCGGACGATATGCAGAAAACCTCCATATCCCATACCGCCTTTATCCAGCGGGAAATGCAGATCATTTCCCATACTTACGATCATAAGCGGAATGGCAAGAGAGCAGACAGAATACATGATGAAAGCGGCAAAACTGGCATAATCATATCTGCCGAAATGTAATTTTTCTTTGGTCATTTTTTTTCCTGTTGTATTTGCGGGGATCAAGAAAAATGCGGAACAGAAGAACTCCTCAAAAAGAGCATTCTGTTCCGCAGAAAGGATATGAAAAAGTCAGAATGACTTATTCAGTCCATTCGGTGATGGCTGCAACAGCAGCACAGTCCACGATATCTTCCGGTTTGCAGCCGCGGGAAACATCGTTGAAGGGACGGCGGAGACCCTGGATCAGCGGCCCGATGGCAGTAGCACCGGCAAGACGTTCGGTAGCTTTGTAGATGGCATTACCGCAGTTGAGATCGGGGAACACGAGAATATTGCAGTGACCGGCAATTTCGCTCTTGGGAGCCTTCTTTGCTGCGATTTCAGGAATGATGGCGGCATCAAACTGAAGTTCGCCTTCGATCTTGAATTCGGGAGCGATGGTTCTGGCTTTTTCGGTAGCGGCAATAACTTTGTCGATGATGGGATCGTGTGCAGAACCTTTGGTGGAGCAGCTGATCATACCCACTCTGGGTTCATCACCGGTAAGCATCTGATAGGAACGGGCGGTGGCAACAGCGATTTCAGCAAGCTGATCGGCATCAGGATTGATGTTGAGTCCGCAGTCGGCATAGAAGAGTGCGCCATTGTAACCCCATTTGGGATCGTTGGTCTGCATGATGAAGTATGCGGAAGCGGATTTGATCCCGGGAGCAGTCTTGAAGAGCTGGAGGGCGGGACGGGTCTTTGCAGCAGTATCATGGGCATAACCGTTGGGATTTCCGCCTCCGGAAACATAACCGTGGGCATCACCGGCGCAGACCATAGCGGCAGCAAATACGCAAGTATCTTTCAACCATTCTTTTGCCTGTTCGGGGGTCATGCCTTTTTTCTTACGCAGTTCGACGCAGAGGTCGATATATTTCTGGAGGTTGGGGGTCTTTTCCACATCCACGACTTCCACGCCTTCCAGAGAGATGTTGTTTTCTTTTGCCAGAGCGTAAATAGCATCACCATCGCCTACGAGGACGGGTTTTGCATAGCCTTTTTCCACCAGAAGCTGGGCGGCAATGAGGTTACGGGTATCGTCACTTTCGGTAAGGACGATCTTTCTTCCCAGAGTTTTTGCTTTCGCGCGGATACTTTCAAGAACAGTAGCCATTTTTACTCCTTTTTGATTTTTGTTTGATTGTTATGATGAAAAATACATCAATAAATAATTAAACACC
>JAFVRL010000237.1 GCA_017504325.1 Lentisphaeria bacterium
AATACCTTTTTTCGCCCAGCCTTCGTAATAGGAGTGGAAGGGACGGTTGAGCATACAGTCAGGATCATCCACTTTATGACGGTAGCAGAGGCGGTTGAAACTTAAAATTGCTCCTGTCACACGGGGATGGATCTTGATTTCCGGATGTGCCACAAAGTTCTGGTATGCCATACCGTAAAGTTCGCCTTTCATATCCAGTTTGGAAACCTCTTCAGCCATGGCGTTCATAAATGTCCAGAAACGGTTGGAAACAAAGCCGTTTTTCTTATCTCTGGGGGTATCGATCTTTTTGCAGTTTTCGCACTGGCACCAGCCTGTTCCGTCATCGTTGAAAACGACAGTTGTGCCTTTTTCTTCGCCAAAGGAATAGACCTTTTTCATATTTTCCACAATATTTTTTGCGGAAATACGGATCACATCTTTATTGCTGGTACAGGGCTGATATTTCTGACCGGAAAGTTTGGTGCGTTTCCCATTGATGACAGGGAAATATTCCGGGTGTTCCTCAAAGAGTTTGTCTATGGCGGGATTTTTGCGTTTATCCCCCCAGGTGTAGCCGGAAAGAAGACAGGAGAAAGCAGGATTGACATTCAGTGAAAAATCCCGTTTTTTCATTTCTCTTGTAAGAACAGGGTATTTTCCGGAAAAGTGGAATTGATAGCCTGTATAACGCAGATTGTTCCTTGCCATCCAGTTCCAGGTGTCAAAGATCTGACTTGTTACAGCCATGGCATGGAAAGAAAGGTCACGGTGTGTGAAGGAGGGATTCACTGTTTTTGTGCCGCCTTTCACTTTGATGGTGGGCTGTACTTTGAAATATTCACCATCTGCACCGGGGAATACCCAGGCAATGGAGGTATTGTCTTTGAGAATTGCGTAAGAGCCGCTTAAAATCCCGAATTTATTGATGGCACTTACCGTAATGCCATTATCTGTGGCATCAAGAGTATAGCCGTCGGCTTTTGCCTTGTCTTTCGTATCCAGTTTGAGGATGATGGGATAAGTGCCTTTGACTGCGGCTGTACCGATGGCTACTTTATCCTTGCTGCCGGAAATTTTGGCAAGATATGTTGCAAGTTCTTCTGCGGCATGATTCTGCACAGGGCAGTCTTTATCTGTGATGACAATGGAGGTTTTTACTTTACCATTGTCAACAAGAACATAATCTTTTGCCTCCAGGGAGAAAAGCCCCCCGGCGGCGAAAAAAATGGAAAGGAGTAATCTGCTTTTCATTTTCGACCTTTTGTTTTATTTTGTTGTAAGATAAATGGAATCGATCTCAAAGGGGGAATTATCGAAAGCTGCGAACCAGAAAACCCGTCTTTCCCCGTCTTTGTGAACAGGCATATTTACTTCAAAAACGGCATCTGTCCACTCTTTCACATCCACATTTTTGAAGTGATGGAAAAGTTCGCTTTTAAGATTGTTTCTTGTTTTCTTATTATAGCGGATAACGTAAAGATAAGCGCTTCCTTTGCCTTTGTAACGGATATGGAAAGTATTTTTTTCACCGATTTTACGTAAGTCTTTACTTATCGTTCCGCCGCTTATGCGGATAAAGGAACCGTTACCGTCTGCATGGGGAACGATTGCAAAAGTTCTGTCCCCTTTATTGCGTTCCATAATATACCAGGAGGAAGGTACTTTATTATCTGCAATTTTCCAGGAGGTCTTTTTGGGAGTATAGGTCTTGCCGTCAAATTCAGGGTTGCCCCAGACTTTTTCATCGAAGCCGGCTTTCAGGGCGGCTTCCTTTGTGGCAGATGCTTTGGCGGCAACGGCTGCTTTTACGGCAGGTTTACCTTCTGCTTTTTTGGGGGCTTCTGCTACCGTAAGAAGAGTTGCAGCAGCCATGAGTGTGACAATAAGAGTGTGTTTCATTTTCATTTCCTTTCTTTTGAAAATTGTTTTTTATCCTTATTTATCTTTTCCGTTATGAGGATATTTGCCTGATGCATTGGAAATATTTACAGTAAACGCTCCGCTTACAGCATCTCTGCCTTTGGAGTTAATATGATGTTTTTCTCTGAAAATATCAAATACTCTCACATTTCCGCCGACAAAATACATATTGCATCCGGTTCTTCCGTTTCCGTGCCAGCCGTACATGGCAATACCGTCAGAGTAGTTTAGGGTGCAATGTCCGAAGTGCAAAAGGGAGGGACTTTTCACTGTGGAAGGCTTGAAAAAATCCCCTTTATCCGCATTGGAATTATCCACCCAATAGCCTGAAGTTATCCAGTCCTGACTGCGGTAGCAGAGATAACCGCAAACAGAATAATTGGTAAAAGCATTGGGGGCTGCATTGGGTCTTGACCCCGCATTTGCATAGGGATAATAACTCTGGGCAAGAGAACAGCGGATACTCTTGTGACTTCTGCCGCTCCATGTCCCTATTCCCAGATTATCTTTGGAGTAGGCTGTGGGCCAGTTGGCATATTTTCTTTTTGCATTGTAGGAACTGGCGTACGCCCAGCCTTTAAACATATCCGCATAGGAAAGATGAAAGTAATAGACCTGCCGCATATTGTTCATACAGGCAATATTCTGGGCAGTCTTTTTTGCCCTGCCCAACGCGGGAAGAAGCATACCGGCAAGGATGGCAATAATAGCGACTACGACAAGAAGTTCAATCAAAGTAAAATTTTTGTACTGCATAAACCCCACCCTTTCTTTTTTCTTTTATTTGTTTACTGCTGTTATGTTCTATTTTTTTACAATAGTATTTCAATCTATACGCTTTGCCGCCCCTGTACATATTTCATGGGCAGTAGTACCGTTGCTTGCCGTTCCGGGAGAAACATAAATACCATACTGCCACCCCCGGGACGTTGCAACAGTCTTTTTTGCTTTCATAATATCCACTGTATGAACGTTTCCTGCAACAAAAAGGATATTCGCCCCTTTACCGCCTTTGCCGTGCCAGCCGTAAAAACCTTCATTGGAATACTGGGGGGCGCAATGACTCCAGTGCAATGTGGATGGCATTTTGACAGTGGAGGGTTTGAAATACTGATTCCGGATGGCGATCCAGTTGTAGGTATCTCCGGAGATCCCTTTGCCGTAGCTTAATGCAGTACAGAGAGGATAACTGGTAAAGGATGTACTGGCACTGTACCAGGAGCCGCCTGATCTGCTGACTTTCTGGGAAAAATTCCTGCCGGTAGTACAATGCAGAACCTTACTGGGCCCCACACCGGCATTGACACTTATCCATGTTCCGATACCCAGATTCTGTTTACAGTAGGCAGAGACATAATTGGGGTATGTTCTTGTGGTAG
>JAFVRL010000238.1 GCA_017504325.1 Lentisphaeria bacterium
GCTGGCTCATACGCTCACAATTCCTTGTGAGCGTCCGCAAGGCGATTGCCCTGCGGTTCATTCGCACATCCACTGCGCGCTCGGCGGCAACCGCCTCGCCTGGCAACCGTACATTTCTCTTTTTTCCATGATTTTATGGGATAGCTGTGTTTTCAAAACAGTTTTATTCTGTAAAGAGTTGTATTTTCCCTGTATGCATGTAAATTAATAATATACGGAAAGGATGTAAAATGAATAATGCGCAAACTCTGGATCTGGAAAAAATCTGGAAAAAAAATCTTTTTGTGATCTGGCTTTCTCAATTTCTTGCGATGGTGGGATTCGGCTGCTGTATGCCTTTTATTCCCCTTTTATTGCGGGAAAATCTGCATATAAATGATGATTCTGTACGGGGAATGTATGTATCACTCTATTATCTTGCCGGTATGCTTTCCCTCTGTGTTGCCAATGCGGTCTGGGGGATGCTTGCAGACAGGTTCGGCCGCAAGATCATGCTTTTGCGGGCAAGTTTCGGGGCGGCTTTCATCTATCCTCTTCTGGCATTTGCTCCCAACTTCTGGGTGCTTGTCCTCATAAGATTTGTGTGTTCTTTCTTTTCCGGAACGGTCAATCCCGCCCAGACCCTTGCGGTAAGTACGGCACCTTCCGAAAAACACGGCTTTGTGCTGGGGACGATCAGTACTGCCATCTGGAGCGGAAATATGTGCGGCTATATGGGAGGGGGACTTATGGTGGAACATTTCGGCTATACAACGGCTTTCCTTACCTGCGGTGCGGTCTATTTTGTAAGTGGACTAATGATCCTCTTCTTTGTTACAGAAAATTTCCAGAGAGCCGCCGCAGCCAAAAAAATCAAAAAAAGCAAAGGCAGTTTCAAGGAACTTGCCACGCCCGGTGTATTGTGGATATTGGGACTTTTTCTGCTTATGGGAATTGCCCGCAGGATCGAACAGCCCTTTATTGCCATGCAGGTGGAGCTGGTACATGGTCACGGGAAAGCTGCTTTGTTTACCGGAATATCCAGTGCCGCCGCAGCTGCCGGGGGGGTTGTTTCCGGTATGCTGATCGGATATTTATGTGACAGGTTCAAACCGGGTAAACTTTTGCTTCCTGTGCTGATCGTAAGCGGAAGTGCCACACTCGCCCAGGCTCTTTCGGTAAATATTGAAATGCTGATCGTTTCCCGTTTCCTCACCTATCTTGCCGCCGGAGGACTTCAGCCCATATTGCAGATCCTTCTTACCAAGATCACCAGTCCCGACCGTCAGGGGACATTCTTCGGCTGGTCGGCAAGTGTGAATACGGCAGGTGGGATCGTCTGTTCCTTCATCAGTGCCCCCATTGCTTATTTCTGCGGCGTACGGGGGATCTTTGTTGCGGCTTCCGTCATGCTTTTCCTTATGATCCCTCTTATGCTCCCTGCTTCCATCTGCTGTAAGAAGGAGGAGGCGGAGGAGATGGCAAGACGGGAAGCGGAAAAGGCGGAAAATTCCGTACAGACAGCCTGATCTTTATTTCCATTTTTTCCGGAAGGCGGAAGGACTTTCACCGGTACGCTTTTTGTAGAAGGAGGAAAAATGGTATTGATCGGTAAAGGCAAGTCTTGCGGCGATCTCCTTTATGGAAAGCTGGGAGTAGTGCAGAAGTCTCTGTGCCATTTCCAGCTTTTTCTGTAACAGATATTCCACCGGGGAACAGTTGCAGAAACGGTGGAAGAGTCTTACAGCGTATGCCGGAGAGATATTTTCCTGTTGACAGTATGTACCAAGTTTAAAGGGTTTATCCAGACTTTCCTCAATGGTCTTTTTGAGTTTCTGAACACTGCGGGGGATCTTTTCCTCCTTTCCTGCCAGATGGGCACTGCATGCTTCCAGAAAACTGTGAAAGATCACAGAGGCTTTTTCGTGAAAACGGGGCATGGAACGGTCAAGGGCAAGGAAACTTTCAAAGTAGGATTTGAGTTCCTTTGCCTCCGGAATAAAATGTACTTTATCCAGATTATACAATTTGAAAAGATATTCCATAAAGGTTCCGTCCACCACAAAACAGATTTTGTGCCAGGGGGCGTTTTTATCCGGGAAATATTCATGTGTACTGCCTTTGTGCAGAAAATATACACTGTCGGAGGGAATATAAAATTCCTCTCCGTTTGAGTGCAGATACCCGGCACCTTCTGTGACATATTCCACGGTACAGACTTCATAATTTTTTCTGTGTATGACCGGAGTCCTGCTGTCAGCCTGTACTCTTTGTGCCAGATGAAATATAAAGGGAAAAGATTGTTGCGAAGTCAATTTTTTACATCTCCTGTAATGAAATTTACATCATAAATATGCATATATTCATAAAAATATATTGATATTACTGTTTAATATATTACATTAAATGCAATAAAAGAATTTTCAAGTGCAATAATAAGGAAAGGAAGAAAAAATGGTTGTGAAAAGTACAAAGACACAGAAGAAGAAAGTCAATCTTGCAGTGATCGGGATCAGTGAACGGGGCAGGGGGATGCTCAATCTGCTTCTGGAAATGGAAGATGTAAACATCGTTGCCGTTTCTGATCAGTATGAAGACAGACTCAAAGCTGCTGTTGCTTCTGTGGAAAAAGCCGGACAGAAAAAGCCCGCCGCCTCCACCAACTACCGGGATATTCTGGATGTGAAAGATCTTGACGGGATCTTTACCCCTTCCAGCTGGACAAGTCATGTGCAGATCTGTCTGGATGCCATGAATGCCGGACTTTATGCTTCCACGGAAGTGGGGGGAGCCACCAGTATCCAGCAGTGCTGGGATCTTGTCCGTACCTCTGAACGCACCGGAAAACCCTGTATGCTTATGGAAAACTGCTGTTACGGCAGAGAGGAAATGACGGTTCTCAATATGATCGGAAAAGGTCTTTTCGGAGAACTTGTCCACGCGGAAGGCGGTTACCGTCATGATTTGCGCGATGAAGTCTGTATGGGGCATATAAACCGCCATTACAGACTGGATAACTATCTCAACCGCAACGGAGATGTATATCCCACTCACGATGTGGGACCCATCTGCAAATATCTCAATGTGAACCGGGGCAACCGTATGGTCAGCCTCTGCTCCATGGCTTCCAAATCCTGCGGAATGGAAGCGTGGGTGGAAGAGAATATGGATAAACATGAAGCTCTTGCAGAACTCAAAGGGAAGGATTTTGCATTGGGAGATGTGGTGGTAACCAATATCAAATGCGCCCACGGGGAGACGATCACCCTTTTCCATGATACCTCACTTCCCCGTCCCTACTCCCGCTGCAATCTGCTGCAGGGGACAAAAGGGATCTGGTCGGAAGATAAGAGAGCAGTGTATTTCCCTGCGCTTGCCAAAAAACCGCATACCTGGGAACCATTGGAAGACTATTTCAAAAAATATGAACACCCCCTGTGGACAAAATTCCGCAACTACGGCGTCAAAGGCGGTCACGGCGGTATGGAC
>JAFVRL010000239.1 GCA_017504325.1 Lentisphaeria bacterium
AAAAACTTTTATTCCGGTCCGGTGTTTTTCGATATAATAAAAACTGTTGCCCAAAGTGTAAAGATCCCTGTCATTGCCAATGGGGGAGCATTGTCTGCTCCTCTTTATGAAGAGTTATGCAGGGAAAGTTCCTGTTCCAGAGGTATGGTGGCACGGGGGGCTTTAGGGGATCCCTGGATCTTCCGGGAGATCGCAGGAGGCTTGCCGCCCACGCTGGAAGAGTATGCCGAAGAGATACGCAAACATTTTTTGTCCATGGTGGATTTTTACGGGGCGGATCTTGCCTTCCGTATCAGCCGGAAAACACTTCTTGCGTATTTAAGGGGGAGGGGATATCCGGGGACATTGCGTGCTTCGGTCTCCTATTTGAACAGTCTGGAAGATTTTGAAGTATTGATGAAAGAAATAAATAAGGGCCCGCTTTCCAAAGTCTATAAGGACACAGGATTTGTGGCTTGCTGCTGAAAAAAACAACAGGAGAAAAGATGCGTATAAATATCGTTGACAGACGCCGTGCTTCTTTCAGGATAAGGCTGCTGCCTTCTGCCGGAAGAGTAGAGAAATTTGCTGCAAAGGAACTTGCCTGGTATCTTTACAAAATGAGTAAAAGCGGGATCTGTATAGAAGAATCTTTTACCTCTTCCGCTAAAGAGATCTTTCTTGTTTCCACCGGAAACAGTGATGAGGATTCTTTTGTTATCGAAGCCGGAGAAAATTCCATTCTTCTTTCCGGAAGCAATCCCCGCAGTGTGCTTTTTGCGGTCTATGAGTTTCTGGAACATCTGGGATGTGCTTTTCCCCACCCCTTTGATGAGTATATTCCGGAAAAGCCCACCATTGAAACAGAAGAATTTTCCATGCAGTGGAAGGCTTCTTTCCGTGAACGGGGACTTTTTCAGGCATTTTTCCTTCTGCGGAAAAATCTGGATTTTGACGGATTTATTCCCCAACGCCGTTTGCCCCAGATCGCATTTCTTGCTAAAAATAAGTGCAATACCTTTATTTTTTCCTGTGATTACAACAGACTTGATCTGTGGGATAAATTCAAATATCAGATCATGGATGAACTGCTTGACCGGGGGCTTAAAATTGCCTTTGTTTCTGCCACGATGGATTTCTTTTGTCCGGAGAGTAGCGAAAAAGATTTCGGGGAATACGGGGAGGAGTCCTATATAACAAAATGCCCGAAATGGTATGAAAATAATGTTATCCGTCCTGATCTTCCCGAAGTTCAGGAATTTATTGCCAGACGCTATACGGATTTTCTTCTCTCCCATCCGGAATTTTCCACAATAACATTTGCTCCCCGCAAAGAGATCATTTCCAAAGTCTTTGTACCGGAAAACAGCTCTTTAACGGATGTCTGGATGAGCTTTTTCAATGCGGTTGCCCGTTATCTGGCAAAATATGCTCCCGGAAGAAAGTTATCCGTTATGGTACACAATGATCTTCTCTCTCTGGGGGAAAGCTCCATTGTTCCGGAAAAGAATATCTGCTTTATCTTCCGTACGGATGACAGAATCAATATGCACTACTCCTTCCTTGCTCCTGAAAATGCGGAGGTGAAAAAGGCTTTCGATCTTCTTGCTGCAAAAGGTAATGAGATGTATTTTATCAATGGAAGCGGGGAAACCGGGGAACTATCCCCCTACTGGAAGATGGCAGGGGATCTTTATAAATACTGTAAAGAAAAAAATGTGGTTTCCGTATGGGAATTCGGCGGACATACCTATAATATCCTTGCTCTGAATTTCCGCAGATGTGTTGATTATTTCTGCTGTACCCGCCTTATGGCTGATGAAAATGCTGATACGGAAAAATGTCTGGAAAAGTGGACGGAATCCCTGTATGGCGGAAGCGGAAAATATATAGCAGCCTACTATAAGGAAATGGCAGAGGAACATGGAAAACTTGCCTCTGCAAAGTCCTTCGGAGCGAAAGACAAATGGCTTACTCTTTCTTCCTTCCGCAGAGTGCAGAAAAATCTTGCTTTTGCCAAAGAGGCTCTTTCTGACATGGAGAAATTGAAAAAGACCGGGGAAAAGATCGACTTTCTGGAGGTGCTTACCGCAAAAAGTGTGAAATACAGCGGAACTGCCGGATTTGAAAAAGAAGATGAATTTATGAAATAAGGAGCCGCAAGATGAGTGTTATATTATCTGAAAATGGAAAAACATCCTATAAGATCCTGCTGGAAAAAAATGCAGACCGTGTTTTGAATTTTGCGGCAAAGGAACTTGCAAAATATCTTTTGAAGATGACAAATGCCACTTTTCCCGTGATCCGTGAAGGGGAGGAGGGCAATGAGGATGCTCTCCTTATTCTGAAGGCGGGAAAGGAAGTGGATGACCAGATCGACTCTTTTGAACTTATCCCACAGGGGAAAAATCTTCTTTTTTGCGGAGTAAATCCCAGAAGTACCCTTTATGCTGTTTATGACTTTCTGGAAATTGCCGGTTGTGCCTTTCTGGAACCGGAAGTGGAAAGAGTACCTTTCTTTACAAAAATGGAAATGGAACTTCCGGCAAAAAAGAGTACGGCAGCCTTCATATTGCGTAATATTTTCCGGGAACAGATCGTGCCGGATAAAAATGCCGCCTACCGGGGACTGGAGGCAGGTCATCATCTCCCCCAGATCGACTTTATGGCAAAACGCAAACTCAATCACTATGATTTTTATGTGGATTACTGCCGCTATGATCTCTGGGAAAAATACAAGCATGAAGTGCTTGACGCCATGCTTGACCGGGGAATGAAACTGGAAGTGTGCCATCACTCCATCGGCTACTTCTTCCCTGCGGATGAAGCCCACGATTACGGTAATTACGGCGACAGTACCTACTATGCCACTCATCCGGAGTGGTTCAAAAGCAATCAGGCAAGGATCGAGATCCCGGAAGTAAGAGAGATCATTACCAAACGCTTTCTGGATTATGTGAGAAACAATCCGGAATTGAAGATGATCGGTGTCTGGCCCGGCGATTCGGAAATGCCTGCTCCGGAAGAGGGGCTTACGGTTGCCGACGGGTATCTGGATTTCTGGAATAAAATTGCTTCTGAACTGGAAAAAGAGTTTCCGGATAAATATTTAAGTATTATTGCCTATCTGGATCTTCTGGATGCCCCTGCCAAACGCAAAGGGGCAAAAAATACCCAGATATGGTTCTGTCCCATCCGTACCAATTATCATTTTTCCATGCTTGACCGTCCGGAAAGCCGTCATTTTCTGGATCAGCTGGGTTCTTGGGTGAAAAGTATGCCGGAAGGAAGAGTAAATATCTTTGATTATTTCGGCTGGCAGCCGCCTTTCATCCCCTACGCAAGAAATGTAGGTAAAACTCTCCGCAGATACCGGGAGTTGAAAGCAGGCGGAGCTTACGGCTGGGTGGGCTTTACCTATAATCTCATGGGGGAAGAGTACCGCTGGGCAAAAGAATTATATACCTACACCGAACAGTTATGGGATCCGGATGCAGATGTGGATATGCTTCTTGAAAAATGGGCATTGGGTGTATTCGGGGAAGATGCCGGGAAAAAGATCGTGGAATTTTATCAGGAAATCGAAGAGGAACACAATAAAACCGTTTCCCGGATGGTTCCTGATGCCATGAAACCATGGATCACTCTGCCCCTGCTGCACAAAATGCAGGCAAAACTTGCGGAGGCAAGAAGTTTAACAAAGGATCCTGCCGCACTGCGCAGGATCGATCTGTTGGAGCTTGTTGCGGTAAATTCTGCAACAGACAGGATCGTACCTGAAGCCAAAGGAGCCTTCCGGGATCCTTTGGATTATCTGTAAATAAACCGTAAACCGGAGAGACTGCTGCTGAATGAAAAAACAGGCAGCGGTCTCTTTTTTTATTTATTGGACGACAGAATATGCATAAAAACATTTTTCAGCCTTGTGGTGTCTGTTTTTTACGGTGTCCGGGTCATTTATAAAAAAACATATTTTCCTATTTTCTTTTTTTCAGCAGACGGGCAAGGTGACTTTTATCACTGAAATCCCAATGATCCGCCGCTTCTTTCAGTGTACAGCCTCTCCGGATCGCCGCTTCCGCCCCATTCAACCGGAAATTCCGCTCATATTTCCCGAAACTCATCCCGAACTGCTTTTTAAATAGTACGGAAAAATACCCTGTACTCAAATGACATTTTTCTGCCGCTTCTTTTGCACCGGACAGCCGGTTGGATAAACCTTTCAATGCAGGAAGAAGTCTTTGGTAATCTCCTGCTGAACTGATGAGTTCCTCCTGTTCAGGCAATGCCGTAATAAAAATTTTCTGGATCAGGTTCCACAAAAGCAGATCTTTTTCCCTTCCTTCCGGAAGTTGTACCGCCTTTGATAATTCATCCCCGGCATCGGTATCCTTCAATTTCCGGTTCAATAGTTTCATCCGTTCGCAGGGCGGTAGCAAAATCAAATTTTCCAACAGCTCTTTTCCTGTGAAAAAGGCATTTTGCAGCGAATCCCAGTCAATATTAAGCAAAATAAGTTTATGACGGAACGCCACAGAAAGGGTATAATGCGGTTCCCAGGGGGCAGTAAGATAAAAATCTCCTTCCTTACAGCGGATGACTTCCCCCCCGTGGACTCCGGTGCGTTCCCCTTGCAGGATCAGGGCAAGGTGCAAGGCATTGTGTATATCCGGAATACGCAGAAAGTTCCTGTCCGGATAACTTTTTATCATATAGGAAAATGGTTTGCCGGAATTCAGCTTCCAGTCAAAAAATTCAACGCTTTTCATGCTTTATTCCTGTAAAAAAGATGAAATATACAACAAATCCTTATAAATATACCACACCGGAAACTTGTTTGCAAATCCACAAACGGTATATTATATGGAAAAATCAAACAACCGTAAAAGGAGGTATTTATTTTATGAAACACAAACTTATTCTTATCGGCTGCGGCGGAATGGCACAAAGTCATGCTGTCCGTTTGAGTGCATTGGGTGACCGTCTTGAAGTGGGGGCTGTGGTGGATCTCCTGCCGGAGAAAGCGCAGGCTGTATCCGATCTTCTTGAAAATCATCCGCCTGTTTTTACCGATTACCACGATGCGTTGGAATATGGCGATGTGGTTCTTCAATGTCTGCCCCATCATCTCCATGCAAGCTGCACCATTGATTGCCTCAATGCCGGGAAACATGTTCTTGCAGAGAAACCTCTTGCCAATACAAAAGAAGAGTGTCTGGCAATGATGGAAGCCGCCAAACGCAACAACCGTATTCTTATGGTAGCTTACTGTATGCGTTTTCATCCTCTGGTGCGGGAGATGCGCCGTCTGATCAAAGAAAAGGTTTACGGAGAATGTTTCCAGCTTTCCATCTGGACAGAACAGCTCACCATTAAGGAGGATATTCCCTGGGTACATGACCGGAAACTTCTGGGTGGCGGTCAGCTTTTCAGTCACGGCTGTCATTATATCGATCTTATGCTCTGGATGCTGGGCAAACCTTTGCGCGGTACCCATGTCAGCAGTAAAAAATGCACTCCCTGGATGGATCGGGAAGGTACAAGCAATGTCTGTATGGAATTTGCCAACGGCACTCTGGGCTACCATTTCGGTACATGGGGGGCGAGGGGGACACGTTTGAAATACTCCTTCCATGCCCATTGCGAAAAAGGTATGATCGAATTTTCCCGTCCCGAAAACCGTCTTTATCTTCATGGAAACATCAAGGAGCATATTCCGGATGCGCCGGAGGATTGTAAAGAGTATATCCTGATAGACGGGGCTGCTGCCGGACCGGAGAAATCCACTGCTGAAGAAATGGCGCATTTCCTTGATTGTGTGGATTCCGGCAGACAACCGGAAACTTCCCCGGAAGAAAGTCTTGCCGGATTGGAAGTCATCTGGGAACTTTATCAGGCAGAAGAGGAAAACCGTATTGCCGATCTTGCAAAGATCCCCATGCCGGATTCTTTCAATTAATAGATCCCTTTTTCCGGGGCAGGCAAAGTATATCTTTCCTGCCCCTTTTTCCGGATTACCTCTACAGAATTTAATTTACTTTGTTGATGGGATTGCCTTCAAGGAAAGAACGCACATTATCCACGGAAACAGCGATCAGCCGTTTCCGGGCTTCTTTGGATGCCCATGCCACATGGGGAGTTATAACCGTATTTTTTGCTTTCACAAGGGGATTGTCCGGCAGCGGCGGTTCTTTTTTCAATACATCCAATCCGGCTCCGGCTATTTTTCCTGTATTCAACGCTTCCGCCAAAGCGTCTTCATCCACAAGACCTCCTCTTCCTGTATTGATGAGAAATGCATTTTCCTTCATAAGAGACAGAGTCTCTTTATTGATCAGTTCTTTTGTCGCTTCCGTGAGGGGGCAGTGCAGACTGATCACATCACAGGATGAGAACAACTCCTCTTTTGTTACATATCGGACATCTTTGCCGGGATATTCTGTACGGGAGCATACCTTTACTTTCATCCCGAAGGCTTTTGCCGCAACTGCCACCTGCTGACCGATCGCACCGAAACCGTAAATACCGAAAGTCTTTCCGGAAAGTTCCTGAATGGGGGAAACACAATAGGTGAAATCCGGAGCTTTTGCCCATTCCCCTTTATGTACCGAATCGGAATATCTGCCGGCACCTACTGTCAGTTCCAGAAGAAGTGCAAAGACCTGCTGGACGACTGAAGGGGTACTGTAAGAAGGTACATTGCAGACGGTTATACCCAGAGCGCGTGCCGCCTGCACATCCACAAGGTCATAGCCTGTTGCCTGTACGCTGATGAGTTTCAATGCCGGAAGTTTCTTTAAAAGTTCCGCAGTGAAAGGTACTTTATTCAAAAGGATCACTTCAGCTGTTTTACTTCTTTGCAGCAGTTCCTCCTCATTTGCCGGGACATG
>JAFVRL010000240.1 GCA_017504325.1 Lentisphaeria bacterium
CAACAGGTTCAATCATACTCCCATGCGGCAGAGAAGACTTCTTCTGCATAAAAGGGAGATTTTGCGTCTTTCCCAGCAGGTGAAGGAAAAAGGGTATGCCCTGATTCCTCTGAAGATGTATCTTACAAGGGGAAAGATCAAGATCCAGCTGGGGGTGGCAAAAGGAAAGACCTTTGAGGATAAGAGGGAAACTTTACGCAAACGGCAGGATGATCTGGATATGCGGCGTGCCATGAAAGTATGAAATAAATATTCTGAAGCCGGAAAAAAGAGAGATTGTTTACGCAATCTCTTTTCCGGTTTTAAAGTCCGTTTTTCAGACGGAATGATATGAGATACTCTGAAACAAACCCGAAACAGGAAAAAAAATGAAAATAGCCAAGAATGAATATATGTCGAGTACGGGAAGTTTTCTTGACATATTGCGGATCGCTTTCCCGCTGATTTGTGCCGCCTCCAGTCAGGCGGTGAATCTGTATGTGGACAGAGCCATGCTTTCCCACTATTCCCATGAAGCACTGGGGGCGTCTTTTGCCGGGGGATTGACCAACTTTACCATTGTCTGTGTCTTTGTGGGGCTTGTAGGATATACAGGAACCTTTGTGGCACAGTATGCGGGAGCCAATCAGCCCAAACGCATAGGACTTTGCGTATGGCAGGGACTTTACCTTGCTTTGCTGGGAGGAGCATTCATGGCAACAGGTTTATTGTGGGCAAAACCGCTTTTTGAACTTTTCGGACATGAAAAAAGTGTTATGGTACAGGAGATCATCTACTTCAAGATCCTGTGCATCGGCTGTGTATTTTATCTTATGCAGATCGCTCTTTCCTGTTTCTGGAGCGGCAGGGGAAAAACATTGATCGTTATGGGGGTGTCTCTGGGAACGATGGTATTGAACATCCCCTTCAATTATATGATGATTTTCGGGAAATGGGGATTCCCGGCAATGGGGATCGCCGGGGCAGCATGGGGAAGTATTCTTGCTTCTTTTTTCGGTCTGCTGTTCTACATCGTCGGATTTTTCACTCCTTCGGCAAGAAGACACTTCAATACCACCAGAAGTTTCTTTGACTGGGAATTATTCAAACGGATGATCCGTTTCGGACTTCCCGCCGGTATCCAGCTCTTTCTGGATCTTGCCTCCTTCAATCTTTTTGCCATCATCCTGTGCCGGTACAGCAAAGACATTCAGGGGGCGGTGAGTATTGCCTTCGGAGTAAATTCTCTTTCCTTCACTCCCATTACCGGTATCGGACAGACGGTTGCCATCATGGTGGGGCAGGCGATCGGGGCAAGAAATATCCCCCTTGCGGAAAAAGCGGTGAAAAGTGCCATGTTTCTCACCATTCTCTATACGGGGGCAATGGCAATACTCTTTTTCTTCTTTCCTTCATTTGTGGTTGCTCCTTTTGTCAATCCTTCCGACCCTAATCAGGCGGAGACCATACGTCTTACCGCCCCCATGCTGAAATTTGTAGCGGGCTTCCTTGTTTTTGACGGGATCTGCGTATTGCTTTTCAATGCGTTGCGGGGTGCCGGAGATACGAAATTTGCCATGTGGGCAACTACCATTATGTCATGGGGTATTCTGGGCATCCCCTGTCTTATCCTCTACAAACTGGGGTTCTCCGTCTGGGTCCTCTGGGGATATTTTGTTTTTTATGTGATGATTGTTGCCACGGTATTTTTTGCCCGTTACCTTTCCAAAAAGTGGACAAAAATGCGTGTTATTGAAGATGATCTTTAAGAATAGAGGATAAAAAAATGCACACAGATCTTTCAGGAAAAATTGCTCTTGTTACAGGAGGCTCCCAGGGGATCGGCAGAGTGATCGCCCTTGCTCTTGCGGCAGAAAAATGCAAAGTATATGTAAATTGCGCCCACAGCAGAGAGAAGGCACAGAAAGTAGTCGATGAGATCCTTGCTTCCGGCGGGGATGCGGAAGTATGTATATGTGATGTGGCAGATGAAAAAGCGGTCAATGCAATGTTTGCGGAGTTGGGAAAAGTGGATATTCTTATCAACAATGCCCGGCTGGATCCCTGGAAGCGTACAGAAGAAATGAGTGAAGGGCAATGGTGGGACAAGGTCATGGAAGTAAATCTGAAAGGGTGTTTTCTCTGTTCCATGGCATTTTTCAACCAGGCAAAGGAAAGAATGTATGGACGCATCGTCAATATCTCCTCTGCAAGAGCGTTCCGTCCGGCGGAAATGAATATGATCGCCTATGGAGTATCCAAACTGGGGATGCACGGTATTACCAGAGCTTTTGCGGATAACGGGGCAAAGTACGGCATAACCGCCAATACGGTCTGCCCCGGAATGACGGCAACAGAAAATATGAATAAACGGTTGAGCAAAGAAAAATATGCCCGGGAGTGTGCCGCTGTTCCCCTGGGGCGTCCGGGAACAAGTGAAGAGGTGGCAGATGCTGTACTTTTTGCTGTGAAAAACGGCTATGTCACCGGGGAAAGCATCCATGTGAATGGCGGTATGTATTACGCTCCGTAAAAACAAAAAATCAATCAGGAGGATCTTATGAAAATAACAGCTGTAAAAACTTTTATCTGCAACGCCTTCCGTACCAACTTCGTCTTTGTGAAAGTGGAGACCGATTCCGGCATCCACGGCTGGGGGGAAGCTACTCTGGAGTACAAAGAACTTACTGTCCAGGCGGCGATCCACGATCTGGAATATTACCTTATCGGCAAAGACCCGCACAATATTGAAGCCTTCCGCCATGATTGCTACCGGGATGCCTACTGGCGGGGCGGTCCTGTTCTGATGAGTGCCCTTGCCGGTGTGGAAATGGCATTGTGGGACATCAAGGGAAAAGATTTGAATTGTCCTGTGTATCAGCTGCTTGGCGGGAAAGTAAGGGATGCAGTTCCTGTTTATGTGAACGGCTGGTTCTCTCCTGCCAAAACTCCCGATGAATTTGCGGAAAAGGCTCTGGAAGTACGGAAAAACAAATATCCCGGATGCAAGTGGGACCCCTTCGGAAAAGCATGGCTCCAGATCGGCAAAAAAGAGCTGGATCAGGCAATGGAATGTGTGAGAAAGGTCTCTGAAGCGGTGGGCAGTGACGTACAGCTGCTTATTGAAGGACATGGAAGATTCGATATTCCCACAGCCGTAAAGATCGGTAAAAGACTGGAAGAATTCGATATTTTCTGGTTTGAAGAGCCTATTCCGCCGGATGACAAGGAAGGAATGCGGGAAGTCAAGGAAAGGGTGAGAGTATCTCTTGCCGCCGGGGAAAGACTGTATAACCGGTATGAATACAGACAGTATTTCGATCTCAACTGTTCCGACTACATCCAGCCGGACATCTCCCATGCCGGAGGGATCATGGAAATGCGCATGCTGGGAGCGGAAGCGGAGGCGCGTCATATCGGATTCTGCCCCCACAATCCCTCCGGCCCTGTGGCAAATGCGGCAACTTTACAGATCGCCGCCTGTGTTCCCAACTTTGTCATGCTGGAAATGATGATGACCGATGTGGTTTACCGCAAAGACATCTGCGATGAAGATCTCACCTTGCGTAACGGCAAAATGGTCATTCCGGACAAACCCGGTCTGGGGATCGAACTCAATGAAAAGGAACTTCAGAAATATCCCTATATCCCCACCCATCTGCGTCATTACAGAGGGGATCTCACCAACATCCGTCCCCCGGATGCCGTGCGGTACTACAAACTGGAAAATACAGAAGAATAAGCCTTTTCACAACCGGAGAAGCGGATGAGAGAGATTCTTTTTACAGAAAAGGTCCCTGTAAGGGGAAAGTATGATGTGATCGTTGCCGGAGGCGGGGTGGCAGGTGTTGCTGCCGCCCTCGCCGCAAGACGGGCAGGGAAAAAGGTGCTTCTCATTGAAAAGACCATTACTCCCGGCGGTCTTGCCACCATCGGACTTGTAAACTTTTTTGTCCCCATGTGCAACGGCAGGGGAACGGTCATCATCAAAGGTATGGCGGAAGAGTTTCTGCGTCTTTCCATCCGATACGGCTTTGATACCATCCCGGAGTGTTGGAAGAATGGGACTGCAGGGGTGGATACCCCCCGTTACATGACCCGTTATTCCCCGCAGATCTTTGCTCTTGCTCTGACAGAGATCATGGCGGAAGAGGGGGTGGACTTGCGTTATGACAGTATCGTGGCAAATGTGGAAATGCAGAAAAATGAATACGGAATGCACTGTAACGGCGTTTATGTGGAAAGTAAATCCGGAAGAGAGTTCTTTGAAGCAGGCGTAATCGTGGACACAACCGGAGATGCGGATGTGCTTTTCCGTGCCGGAGTCCCTACGATCCAGGGAAAAAATTATTTCTCCTATTTTGCCAAACTCCTTACTCTGGAATCCTGTCAGAATGCGGTGGAAAAGAAAAATATCGGGGAAAGTTACAGAGTCTGTACAGGAGGCTTCGCCAGTCTTTACGGACATAATCACCCGGAAGGAATGAAATTTTTTACAGGAACAAGTGCGGAAGATGTAACAGAATTTACTGTTCTCAATCAGTTGGAAATGCTGCGGAAACTCAAAAATGATGACCGGAATACAAGAGAGATCGTCACCCTTCCCACAATGCCCAATTACCGTACCACCCGCCGTATTGACGGCAATGTCACACTCCGGGAGGAAGACGCTTATCGTCACTTTGATGATTCCATCGGAGCCATCTGCGATTTTGACCGCAGGGATTTCCTTTATGAGATCCCCTACGGCTGTATGATCCGCAGCGGTTTTGATAATCTCATTACCGCCGGACGCTGTACTGCCGGGGAAGGGTATGCCTGGGATGTTCTGCGGGTCATTCCCCCTGCCATTATCACAGGACAGGCGGCGGGGCTTGCCGCTGCACAGGCATTGGATACCAAACGGCCTGTTTATGATATAGAAACAGCTTCTTTACAGAACACTCTTGCCGGACAAAATGTAATGATCCACTTTGATGATTCCCTTATCCCCGCTGAAACGGGAAAACATGTTGAGGATGATACCGGACATGTATGATAAATAATGATCCCGCAGATTTTTTTTGATCAGTGAATGGATCATGATAAAAAAACTCTGTCCCATTTCCCGGCAGGATTTGAGACAGAGTCTTTTGTTGTATGAAAGAAATTATTTTGCTTCTTCTTCGGCAAGGGCGGTTCTGGTTTTCTCAAAGAGAGCAACAACCTCGGCGGAGGGGGCTTTGTCCAGAAGAGAAACGATGGCGGCGGCGATCATACCGGCAATAAATCCGGGGATGATCTCATAGATACCGGTCTTGGCAAGGAATGCATACCACAGAGCATCCACAAGGAAGCCCACGATGATACCGGCAACCGCACCTTTGTAGGTAAGGCGTTTCCAGTAGAGGGCAAGGATGATGACAGGACCGAAAGCTGCTCCGAAAGCCGCCCACGCACATTCTACAAGAGCCATGATCCCCTGACATTTGGGGCTGCTGGCAATCAGGAAGGCGATGATGGCAATAACAGTAACAATGATTCTTCCTGCCCAGAGCATCTCTTTATCATTGGCATTTTTGCGGAAGAGGGGCTTGTAAATATCGGAGGCAAAAGCGGAGGAGGAGGCAAGAAGCTGGGAGTCCGCTGTACTCATGGAGGCGGCAAGAATTGCGGAAAGGAGGATACCGGCAACAAAAGAGGTAATCCCCACAGAACCGATCTGACTGCCTAACCATACAAAGGAGGAACGCACCATTTCAATAAAGACAAGTTCTTTTCCTTTGACAACAAGTTTATCACCCAGATATTCTCTTCCAAGAATACCCACAACAGAAGCCATGGCAAGGATGAGAAGGATCCAGCTGCAGCCGATGATCTGGGATTTACGCACCTCTTTTTCAGAGCTGATGGAAAGATAACGGATCAGAATGTGAGGCATACCGAAATAACCAAGTCCCCAACCCAGACCGTAGAGGACCTCTTTGGCTCCTTCCCAGCCGGATGCTGTGGTAAGAGAGAAATAACCTTCAGAAAGTTTGACAACAGGTCTGGAAAATTCCGGACTTTTCATCATGATATAGGCTAAAATGGGGGCGAGCATCAAAGCTCCCAACATAATGAGTCCCTGGAAGAAGTCGGTCCAGCAGACTGCTTTATAACCGCCCATGAAGGTGTAGCCGACGATGACGACTGTGGCAATGATCATGGCAGTGGAGGGCTTCATGCCGATAACGGTATTGAAAAGCTGACCGCAGGCATAGATACTGGCGGCAGCATAAACGCAGTATGTCACCATAAAGACGATAGCAGAAACGATCTGGATGGTCTTGTTGTCAGAAAGGAATCTGTTGGCAAGGAACTGGGGAATGGTGATGGAATCTTTTGCGTAAATGGAATAACGGCGCAGTTTGGGGGCAACGGTGATCCATGCACAAATCGTACCGATGAGAAGTCCCACAGAGATCCATATCTTGGAAAAACCTGCGGCATAAATAGCACCGGGAAGTCCCATAAGCACCCATGCACTCATGTCGGAAGCTCCGGCGGAAAGGGCGGAAACCCAGGCATTCATATCTCTGCCGCCGAGGAAGTATTCTTTTTCCCCGTTTCCTTCTTTTTTGCCTTTGAAATAAAAATAGATACCCACTCCAATGACCAGAACAAAATAGATCAGCATTGCAGACGATTCAGCGTTAAGCCATTTCATAAATCGGCTCCTTCTGTTTATTGTTATTGTTTAAAAGATAATACCCATATTAATTTGCCACGGAAAAGGGATATTGTCAAATCCAAAGAGTTTTTTTTCCTGAATTTTGCGTATATTTGTTTTATTAAACGGGATAAAAAGTTTTTTTTCCGGCATGAACGGAACGGTAAATGGAGATTTGAAAAGGAAAACTGTACTGATACGGGGATATATTCTGATTCTGGCAAGAGTGTGGCGTTTACTTTTACAATCGTCAAAAAATAAAAAAAATAAAAAAAAAACTGGTTTTTAGCTTGACAAACGGAAAAAAGATGATATATTAAACGACATCGACAGCAAAAGATGTTTTCTTTTGCATTGTCACTGAAGAGTGGCGG
>JAFVRL010000241.1 GCA_017504325.1 Lentisphaeria bacterium
GAAAAACGGTACTTTTGAAACTCTCAATAAAAAAGGTATGCCGGCAGATTGGGCAGTAAGCAGGTGTACTGTTGAAGCAAACGGGGCATCCAATGCCCTGAAACTTCCTTACGGCGGTTTTGCCTATCAGCTTATGGCAGGCGGCGTACTTGCCCAGAAGCCTGTCCCCCGTAAGATCCGTGTCACCTTCCGTGCCTCCGGAAAAGGTACTCTTCTTGCAAGTGCCCAGAGATACCGTGATACCAGAGACGTCAAAGCCAAACACGGTTACAGAAGGACCAATCTTCCCACCACCGGATTTTTCAAGGCGGAATTGGGTACAAAACAGAAACTTTATTCCTGTGAATATACCATCAACGCCAATGAATGGATGGGATTGCGTTTCACAATTCTCGGTAAAAAGGGTGATTTTGCTCTTCTGGATGATGTATCTGTAACACTTCTTGACGGAAAAGCAAAAAAATAAGATACCGCAGCCATATATGGAAAAATCAAAGGATACAGAGTGAAAATTCTGTATCCTTTGTTTATACAGAAATTTTACTATCTTGCAAGTACAGCATTATGCAGGACTGTTTTTCCCTGAGATTTGATCTCCAGATAGTATTGCGAATAAGGTTCTGCTTCAAAATCGATGTTGACGACTGTTTTGCCATCTGTTTTTTTCAGGGTTTTTACAGGATGTTTGATCTCATTGCCGAAGGGACGTTTATCCCCTTTCCTTCTGTTTCTGATACAGCCGGTAAAATATATTTCCGCTTTCCCTTTTACGGTAACGGTGACATATCCTGAAATACGGGTACTTTTTCCCTGTTGCGGAAGGGGGAGGAAAGTATAGATCACCCCGCTGTTTGTTTCCAGGACATTTTTTCCGCTGTCGTCTTTGCACAGTCCGCCGTTATGAACACTCCAGAATTTGGGCAGTTTGTCAGAAGTGAGTTTTCTGGAACTTTTCTGTTTTTCCTCCACTTTGACAAGTTCTGTGAAATTGCCGTTGCGGACGACCTCTGTTCCCGGAATGACAGGGGTGAAATACATATACTCATGGGAATCTGCTGCATTCAGCCCGGAACTTTCCCTTTCCGCAGGCGGCTGAAGATTGCGTACTTCCCTTGTGAAATGGATTTTCCACGGTTCCCCGCATGTGATCTTTTGCCTGTTCATGGCGGAAACGGGGATCTGCATTTCCACAATGTACCGGTCTTTTTTACGGGATGTTTTTACTGTGGCACCGGATTCAAAGGAGGGATCTTTTTCCCGTGCATCGTAGAGTGTTCCCAGGGAATTGACCACAAAGTGGTAATATCTGGACTTTTCACCGGGCGGCATAAGGAAAATTTCCAGACAATCATCCTGCCAGACCGGGGAATCTTTTTTGACCTCTTTTGCTTTCAAACTGCTCCATGCGTGTTCTGTCATTGCTTCAAAACTGATGTAGAAATTCTGATCGTCAAAAAGCACTCTTGCCCTGGTCTCCTCCGTTGCGGGAGCTTTTGTGGCAATATTCAGGAACCCGGAAACAATGGCGGCACGTTTCCATGCGTTTTCATCCAGTTTCCCGTCAATGATGATCTTTCCTTCCAGACGGTTTGCCTGTACAGCTTTTCTGTCTTTCCCGGACTGCCGTATCTTTTCCGCTTCCGTGATCCAGTATTTTGTAAGGAATTTTCTGTCATCATTGATCCTTTTCAGGATCTCTTTATCATTTCCGGCAAGTTTTTCAGCTTTGTCCAGTAAAGAAAGCAATCTTTTTTCCATACCGGGAACTGTGAGGCAGTGGGCATATCTTTTTATTTTACCGTAACCGTACATTGCGTGACCGGATGCGGCATCCCAGAGCTGACGGCGGTATGCGTGGTATTCCTTCATGGGGTTTGCCGCCTTTCCGTAGTAAAAAGTATAGGCGTCATCCATCAGTTTTTCCACATCTGTACCGGCATCCCAGAAGATTTTGGACATCACATAATAAAACTGCCAGTTGGCATGTGGATATGGCAGTGCCCGGTTGCTGCAATCATCTATAAAATATCTGATTTTCCTTTTTACATACAGTTTCATATCCTGTGCCATAACATATTCTGTGGGACAGTAAATGGTTTGTCCGTATGCGTAGTAATCATAGACACCCAGAGCGGAAATTTTTCCCCATTTTTTCATCAGTTCATCGTATGGCGCATTACATTCACTGTTTTCCAGCGGATGAGCATAACATCTGCCGTGGAGACAGAATTCTCCTTTTATGCCTGCCGGATATTGGAAATTTTTCAAGGTGGGCATATCACGGAATACAGAATAAATGTCATAGTAAAGTTCTGCTCCGGGGGCTTTTTTCAGAACTTTTTCCATCATAATTCTGCAAAATGTGTGGGCATAGTTGGAAATGGTGTACTGTCCTTTTTCATCTGTCCCCATTGCCTTGCAGTTTTGACAGTAACAGAATCCATCTGTGGAATCGTGGTAACCGAAACTGAATGTCATACCTTTTTCTATACAATGCAGAACATATTTGAGCAGCATTTCCTGAACGGCGGGATTGGAAAGACATCTCTGGGAACGTTCTTTGCAAACCCTTTTACCGTCCTGAAGGGGGAAGAATTCAGGATTTGTTTTGAAAAGTTTTTTCGGAATGGACTTTTCAAATGTCAGGTGTCTGCCGCCCTGCGCCCGTTTGCCGCCGCACGGGGCATAGTCCTGTAATTTCCGGGAAGGATAATTTTCCCGCCAGGAGAAGCCCCTCCGGGTCATCCAGATATGAAAATCATCTATAGAAAAGGGTGCAACAGAGCCTTTCCATTCATTGAGCAATCTCTGTTCCGCCCAGGGCTGACGGAAAAGATCCGCTTTGGAGATCGTGATGTTTTTTACCGAAGGAACGTATTCCGCTTCAGCATGGAAAAAACGTACTCCCAGAAAATCTTCTATGAAAGCGTATGTGCCGTAAAGTGTTCCGGCAGGAGTTCTGCCTGCAATATATATGGTATTGCCATCCCGGTAAATATGATAGGCTTCCCTGCTTGATGCTTTTTCCAGTCTGCTGACAACGGCGGCTGGAAGAGTTGTTCTGTTTTTTTCAAGATCTGCAAGAACGATCCTGTTTTTACTTTTTTCTGCTCCCGTGGAGATCGAAGCACCGGAAATTCTGTTTATATAGGTGGAAAGTTCCTTCACCGCAAGTTTTTCATGGGGGGAGGGGTGTGGATTTGTTTCAAGGAAACTTTCTGCTTTTCCATGTCTGACAAGGTTAAATTCTCCGGCATACAGGGAAAAGATACTTCCCGCTGTTAAAAGACAGAATATGAACTTTTTCATTTTTTTCCTTTCTGCATATTATTTTTTCTTTAATACTGGAACGGGGTTCCGCTTGCAGGATAATATCCTATGCAGGTTCCCCAGACGTTGCCTGAATAGGGTTTGATCTGCTGACGCCGCAGATTGCGGACTACCCCGTCAACAAAATAAAGGAGCTGGGTATTTCCGCTGTGCCAGAAACGGTACAGCGAATCCTGATAACTGATC
>JAFVRL010000242.1 GCA_017504325.1 Lentisphaeria bacterium
ATTATTTTGGTTTGTTTTTCCCCTTGAAACAAAGAAAAAGCGGGTTATATTTATGAGAAATTGCCTGAAAAGGTCATTTCAGTAAAAAACAAGTATATTTATTCCGGAAGGAATGCCGGTGAAAGGATGAAAAATGAATAAGATCGGTGTAGCGGATTACGGTATGGATGTGTGGTTTGGTGGAAATTACAATCTGGAACAGAGATTGCGGAATCTTAAAGCCATCGGTATTGACGGTATCGAATGGCTGCAGGCATCCAACGATAATGAGGCAATGAACAAAGCAATCATTTTCCATAAAATGGGGATGGATTTCTGTTCCTGTAATGCCGGAGCGAACTTTGAACAGGCTGTACGCAATGCCTGTGCTTTCGGGAAAGAGTATGTATGGCTGCCCGTTCCGCCTTCCCGCGCGCTTCCCATGGAGGATTATATCCGCAGAAGTAATGATGCTGTGGCTGCTGCTGCCGAATACGGTATCAAAGTAGCTTTGCACAATCATCTGGGCTGCCGTATTCAGAATCCGGACGAATTGGATGAATTTATGGAAAAAGTGCCCGGTGCATGGCTGCTTCTGGATATCGGACATCTCTGGGCTGCCGGAGGGGATCTTGTGAAAGTGGTGGAAAACTACCATGACAGATTTGCCGCCGTTCATTTCAAAGATGTGTTTTACAAAGATAAATCCATCAGTATTGAAGAGTCCTGGGGACAGAGACTGCGGTTCTGTGAACTGGAAGCCGGAAATGCGGATATGGATGTAAAAGGTTTCTGTGAAGCCCTGAAAAAAGTAAATTACAAAAAATGGCTGCTGATCGAACACGATACCCATTTGCGTGATCCTTATCTGGATCTTGCCCATTCTGCGAATGTTTTGCGCAAGTATCTTGGTGATTGATTTTTCTTTGCTGTAATTGCTGTTGAGCGTGTTTTTCCTGTTTTTTGCGGAAACACGCTCTTTTTTATCCTGTCCCGTAAAAATCGCAGAAACAAGAAAAGATTGGATCGCAGGCAAAATAACTTCAGAGGGGGGGCGGATTTATTTGAGTCAAAATCTTCCGGAAAAATACCGATATTACTCAATTATGTGATAGCGGTGTCTTTTTTTTGATTTTTTTTGAAAAACTGCTTGTAATTTTTACGATAAGGTGTAAAGTATATACCAACGCAGAATTTGCGGGTGCTTTCAAAGAACATGTGAGAAAAATGTCAGAGAATTTATTAAAAATGACTTGACATTCTCAATAAAGCATGTATATTAAAGGTATCGCAAGCAATTGCGGGGATGTAGCTCAACTGGTTAGAGTGCCACCCTGTCACGGTGGATGTTACGGGTTCGAGTCCCGCCATTCCCGCCATTTTTTTTGCCTTTCAATACAGGGCAGTGAAAATGGTTTATTTTCATGCCGGAAGTTTTTTGAAAGTTACGCAAACAGTTTGCGGGGATGTAGCTCAACTGGTTAGAGTGCCACCCTGTCACGGTGGATGTTACGGGTTCGAGTCCCGCCATTCCCGCCATTTTTTTTGCCCTGATTCCGGAATGATGAGTTAAAGGGGGCGTCTATGAAGAGGATCCTGGAACATTTTGTAGGTTATCTTGCTCTTGAACGGGGATTGGCCCGGAATTCCACTGATGCATATTTTGCGGATCTTTCTGATTTTATTGATTACCTTGAAAAAAATTCTGTTTCCGGTTTTGCCGGTGCGACAAGAGATCACATTCTTGATTTTCTGGAAGAGTGCAAACTTGCCGGTATGGAAGTAACGACTCTTGCAAGGAGACTTGTTGCCATCAAGGTGTTTTTCCGTTATCTTTTGCAGGAACGCAGATTGAATGTGAATATTACCGACATCATGGAATCTCCGAAATTATGGCGGGTATTGCCGGAATTTATGTCCGGGGATGAAGTCAGCAGATTTCTTTCAGCCTTTTCCGGCAGAAGTAAAGATCCGCTGGAATTCCGGAACCGGTGCATGATGGAGGTGCTTTATGCCTGCGGTTTGCGGGTATCGGAAATGGCGGATCTGCGTCTGGGCAGTGTGAATTTTGATGACAGTATCATCCGGGTACTGGGAAAAGGAAATAAAGAACGGATCGTGCCTGTGGGCAGAACGGCTTTGCTTTTTCTGAAAAGGTATATGACCGTTATGCGTCCCCAGCTTGCCAAAGATCCTTCGGTAGCTTACCTTTTTATTTCCAATAACGGGAAAAGACTTGACCGTGAAAGGATCTGGATGGTGGTGAAAGAGGCGGCAAAACGCGCCCGTATCCAGAAGGAGGTCCATCCTCATACACTGCGTCATTCATTTGCCAGTCATCTGCTGGAAAACGGGGCGGATCTGCGGGTCATCCAGGAAATGCTGGGACATGCGGATATCAGTACCACACAGATTTATACTCATGTTTCTTCCAGGCGTTTGCTTTCTGTTCATAAAAAATTTCATCCCCGTGCCTGAATATGTCTCTCTTTTCTTCCGGAAAAAATCATTTTATTATTGCCGGTGTGATTTCTGTGCTTGCCGGAATTTTTCTTATTTCCTTTTTTCATAAGGAAAGGCCGTTGCTGCCCACTGTGGAACGGCGTTTTCCTGTGATGGGTACAATATGTTTTTTCCGGCTTGCCGGAGAAGAGGGAACAAATGCCGAAGAAATGAAACTTGCGGCAGATGCTGTTCAGGATACCTTTTACAGAATAGAAAAGATGTGCAATATCTTTGATGAAAAAAGTGAGTTGTCCCGCATAAACAGAGCCTTGAAAGAGGGGCATGAAGTAAAATGTTCTTCTGAATTGTGGAGTCTGCTGCAGGAAGCCCGTTTTTTTTACCGGTACAGTTCCGGTGCATTTGATGTTACCATTGCTCCTCTTATGCGTTTATGGGGGTTTCACCGGAAAAATGTTTCTCTTCCATCTGAAGATTCCATCGGGACTGTGAAAAAAAATACCGGGTTGGACAAAGTAATATTTTATGGGGAAAAATGTACTTTATCTTCCGGTGCCGGAACGCCCCGGTTTGATCTCGGCGGGATCGCCAAAGGATATGCACTGGATAAAGCGGCGGAAACTGCTGAAAAATATGGTATAAGAAGGGGTTTGCTGAATTTGGGGGGCAATTTGCGTACATTGAAGCTGCCTCCGCAGAGAAATAAAAAAAATCACTGTATCGGCATACGCGATCCTCTGG
>JAFVRL010000018.1 GCA_017504325.1 Lentisphaeria bacterium
AACGGGGGAAAAATGCTGCCGTATTGAATTTGAAGAACCGCAGCGGGCTGTGACTCCGGGACAGGCGGCGGTTTTTTATGACGGCGGGAAATTGCTTGGCGGAGGATGGCTCCGGTAAATATTTTTTCTGAAAATACGGTTTTGAACTGTAAAAAATATAATAAGTGTGTTTATTATATCCCGACGGACTTTTCCGGAGTGCCGGGTGATATATGCAGGTTTTTGATCAGATGACAGGAGGCGTTATGGATGATCTGCAAGTGACCAACGGGGAGTTGTATCCTCTTCTTTTTATCCCTGCTTATGCGGAACGGATCTGGGGAGGGACGCAGCTTGAAAATAAATTGGGCAGGACTCTTCCGCAGTGTAAGCTGCCCGTAGGGGAAGCATGGGAACTCTATGACCGTCCGGAAGGGGCAAGTATCGTGGAAAACGGCAGCCTCAAAGGAAAAAGTCTGCATGATCTTATGCGGGAATACCGTACCGGTCTGTTGGGAAGTGCCGCCGGATGTGCAGGAAAAGACGGGGAAGAATATTTCCCGCTTCTTGTCAAAATTATTGATGCCGCCCAGATCCTTTCCCTTCAGGTACATCCCTCTGCTGCTCATTGCCGTATTCTGGGAAAAGGGGAGGAGAAAAATGAGTTGTGGTATATCATCCATGCACAGAAAGATGCCAAGATCTATGCCGGATTGAGTCCCCGGGTGTCCAAAACCCAGTTTCTGGACTCTCTGGAAGGGGACAGCGGGGAGTTGAAGGAATTACTGCAAAGTTTTGATGCCTGTCCCGGTGATGCCTATTTTATTTACGCCGGCAGACTTCATGCGATCGGAGGCGGAGTGCTTCTTCTGGAGATCCAGCAGAATTCGGATACCACATACCGGGTGAATGATTGGGGCAGGATCGCTCCGGACGGTTCCAGAAGAGAACTGCATATAGCAGAATCCATGACATGTATTGATTTTACTGACCGTACGGTGGCGCGTATCACCGGTCCCAGTGATTCTTCTTTTCATAACAGAAAATATACCATATTGGATGATTGCCGTTATTTTCAGGTTACAAATCTCAAACTGGTGGAGGAGATCTATCAGAGTACAGAAAGTACCGGTTCTTTCCATCTTGTTTCCGCCATTGATCATGCCGTAGAGGTCGTGACGGCATCAGGAAAAGTGCTTGTTCCTGCCGGACGCACCTGCCTTGTGCCTGCTTCCACCGGAAGATACAGCCTTGTGCCGCAGGTCGGTGAGGGGGAGACAGCCAATGTGGTCCTTACCGCAAGATAAATTGAAATTTTTAACAATACCATAAATATAAAGGAAAAAAAATGCAGTTGCAATGTATTGAAAGACTTCCCGCAGCTCTTGCCAAAGAGTTCCCGGCAGTAACTCTGCCCGCCGATTTTGTCATTACTCCCGAACAGTGTCCGGAAGGGATGCAGGGGGATATCACCATCAATTGTTTCCGCTTTGCCCGGAATTTCAAGGGCGCACCGGATATGGTGGCATCAACGGTGGAAAAGGTGCTTGCGGCAGATCCTGAAGTGGAAAAAGTTGCCAGAGTGAAAGCCTTTGTCAATGTGACTTTGAAACCTGTTGCTTTGTTCCGTGATACTCTTGCAGATACGGAAAAGATTTTTGCAGAGGGTCTGCTCCCTGCTGAAAAACGGAAAAAGATCCTTATTGAGTTTTCCGCTCCCAATACCAATAAACCCCAGCATCTCGGACATGTGAGAAACAATACACTTGGAGCATCTGTGAGTGCCCTTCTTGCCCGGGTGGGACATGATGTCATTCCGGTGAACCTTGTGAATGACCGGGGGATCCATATCTGCAAATCCATGCTTGCTTATGAACGCTTCGGCAATGGCGCAACTCCGGAAAGTACCGGGATCAAGGGAGACCATCTGGTCGGGGATTTTTATGTGAAATATAATGATCTTCTGAAAGAACAGATCACGGAACTGCGGAATGCTCATCCTGAATTTGCCGATAAGACGGATGAGGAACTTTTCCTTGAGACAGAATGTGGAGCTGCCGCACAGGAGATGTTGAGAAAATGGGAAGCGGGGGACGAAAAGGTCGTTGCTCTCTGGAAAAAGATGAATTCCTGGGTATTTGACGGTTTCAATGCCACATACGAGCGTCAGGGGATCAAGTTCCGGAAAGTCTATCTGGAAAGCAATACTTATCTTCTGGGAAAATCCACTGTGGCAGAAGGTTTGGAAAAGGGCGTTTTCCAGAAAAGAGAAGACGGAGCCGTCATTGCTGATCTCGGCAAACTTGGAACAAAGGTATTGCTGCGTTCCGATGGAACAAGTGTGTATATTACGCAGGATATCGGTACCACCATGCTCAAATACAATGAATTTTCCCCTGAAAGCATGATCTGGGTCGTGGGGGATGAACAGAATCTGCATTTTCAGATGTTGTTCAAGATCCTGAAAAGCATGGGCAACAGCTGGGCGGACAGTCTGTACCACCTCTCTTACGGAATGGTGAATCTGCCTACCGGTAAGATGAAGAGCCGGGAAGGGACCGTTGTGGATGCGGACGATCTGTTTGATGAGATGCACCGCCTTGCAAGAGAAGCCACTCTGGAACGAGTGGGAGAGGATATCCCGGAAGATTTGGAAGAGCGTTCCGAGATCATCGGGATGGGGGCATTGAAGTTCATGCTTCTCAAGATCAATCCCAAGACCACCATGCTTTTTGATCCCAAGGCATCTTTGAAATTTGAGGGGGATACCGGGCCTTATGTGCAGTATGTATGTGCAAGGATCAATTCCATTGCAAGAAAAGCCGCGGAAAGAAATATCGATGTTAAGGATAAAGAGATCGACTGGAGTCTGCTTTCCTCTGAAGAGGAGCGTTCCCTTGCTGTTTGTGCTTCCCTGTATCCGGAAACACTGAAACTTGCCGCTGAAAAGATGGATTGCTCCACGCTTGTCAATTATCTTTTGAATCTGGCAAAAGCCTTCAACCGTTTCTACCGGGAAAAACAGGTGCTTAATGCAGAAGATCCCTGTGTGGTAAAGGCGCGTCTGGCTGTCTGCTGTGCTGTAAGGGATATTTTGAGTGACGGATTGAAAACTCTTACCATCGGGATCCCCCGGGCAATGTGAGTAATGTAAAAGGGGGGACACCGTTTTGCTGCCTTCCCTCTTACTATTGTTTTTTTTGTTGCCGGATGTGGTGATAAGGAGCTGAATGGATAAAGGCACCGGATGTGCCGCAGAGAGATATATGACCCGGGACAGGATCTCTCACGGGATCCTGCTCCGGGTTGAATATTTATGGATGGACGCCCATACAGAACGATATAACTGTATTTTTGTTTCTGCTGTTTTACCGCAGGGTTTGCTGTATTGTTGCACCATATCCCCGGTGGTGCGTTTACTTTTACCTTTGAAGTAATTTCAAAACTTCTCAAAAATCTGAAAGTTTTTGCTTTGATTTTTTTTGAATGACTTTTGAAATTATCTCCTTTCTCAAAGAATATCCATTGTTCCCGTGGAGGGATGGTCTTCCAGATATTTGTATATGGATTGTGCCATTTCTTCCCCGATCCCCGGTACTCTTTCTGCAATATCAGCGGGAGTAGCTTTCCGCAGTCTGGTAACGGAGCCGAATGCTTCCAGGATCGCTTTTTTTCTTGCCTCTCCGATGTTGGGGATCTCATCAAGAAGAGAATTCTGGATTGCCCGGAGACGCAAAAGGCGGTTATAGGTAATGGCAAAACGGTGGGATTCGTCCCGGATCGCCTGCAGCAGCCGGAGGGCGGAGGAATCTTTGGGCAGAACAACAGGATCACTTTTTCCGGGAAGGAAAATTTCTTCATTGCGTTTGGCAAGTCCGATGAGGGCAAAGGGCGGACTTTTCAGATCCACCAGTGCCTGAAGTGCGTAGGAAAGCTGACCTTTGCCGCCGTCAACGACCATCAGGTCGGGAAGAGGATGTTCTCCGGCAAGAACCCGCGTAAAATGTCTTGTGATGACTTCCCGCATCATTGCAAAATCATCTACACCTTCCACTGTGCGGATGCGGAAATGTTTGTATTCATTTTTGGCGGGTTCGCCGTTGCGGAACACGACCATGGAGGCAACGGAGAGTGTGCCGGAAATGGTGGAGTTGTCAAAGCAGATCATGTAGTTGGGGACAGTTTTGAGGTGCAGTGCCCTGCGCAGGGATTCCACTGCGGCTGCTCCGGAACCGGGGGAGGGGACAGCTGCATCGGCAAAATCCCGTTTCGGAGGTTTGTAGAGTGATTCGATATTTTGGGATATATCCCGCAATGCCGCAGCTTTTTCAAATCGTTGTTTAGCGGCTTCCTCCTTCATTTTTTCCCTGATTGCGGCAAGGACGGAATCGGTTTTGCCGTTGAGAACTTCTATGAGGGAATCCAGGTTTTTCCGGTAATCTTCCTTTGAGATCGCTCCGGTACAGGGGCAGGGACAGTCCCTGACATGGGCGGCAAGACAGTGGGTCTTATCCTCTTCTTTGAGATCTCTTGTCCGGCAGAATCGCAAATGGAAGAAGCGGATGAGAAATTCAAGAGTCTGTTTCAGAAGACCGCCGTGGGGAAAGGGACCGAAATAGAGACAGGAGTCATCTTTCCGCAAACGGGCGAGACGGGGCGTCGGATACTCTTCTGAAAGGTCGATTTTCACAGAAAGCAACCTTTTGTCATCCCGCATTAATACATTATATTTAGGCGCGTATTTTTTGATGAGTCTTGTTTCCAGAATGAGAGATTCATCTTCATTACGGACGGTAATGCACTCCC
>JAFVRL010000243.1 GCA_017504325.1 Lentisphaeria bacterium
AAAAAGGTTTCCCCGAAAAAGGGGAGGTGGGATTTGATCTTATTTTTGCTCCCGGCGGGGAGGCTGTTATCACCTCCATCAAACTGGATTCTCCGGATGACCCCAAAAAGAAACTGCTGGGAAAAAAGTTGGAATTTGTCCTTTCCCAGGTGCAGGGGATGACAGAACCCGCCCGTTATGAGGCTGCCTTGTATGATTACGGAAATGGTTATGTGGTACTGGATTGCACTCTTGCCGGAACCATCCGCAACCGGCCGGAACGTATCAAAAACGGCGGATGCGGCTGGTGTTATGAATTTGAAAGAATGACCGATCCCTATATCCGTGTGGAAAGTAACGGTAAAGAATTTATCAATATATACTTCTTTAACGGAGAATATATCATCTTCGACCAGGATCAGAAAGTAGCGGAAAACCGTGCTGTCAAATATTCTGAGATCCCCCGGAAAATGCAGGTCGTCTGCCGGAACTTCCCCAAAGAATATATCGTTGCTGCCGGCTACGCCCATTTGTGTCATAAACCCTGGTGTTTTGTGGAAAACGGTCCTTGGGAACAGATCCGGGATATGAATAATAATTTCCTTTATGAAGGACCTTCCCTGCGGAAAAATCTGACCGGAATCAAGGTTTTCTCTCCGGAAGATAAAATGCTTGTAAAGCGTATTCCCAAAAAGATCCCCATGTATGCTGAAGCCATAAAACACGCAAAAGAACAGCACTATTTTTATGACGATGAAAAAGTGGATTTTACAGTGGGATTCTATTTCCGCAAACAATTCTATACAGAAAAGGAATTGCAATTTGAGTGTGAGATCCAGGATCCTTTTGAAAGAGCCGTTCCCGGTATCAAAGCAACGGTGAAAAAAGGAAAACTTGCCGCAAAAAATACAGTTTCCGGTTCTTTCGGATGTGCCGCATGGAATATTACACTTAATAAATACCTGAAAAGCGGGATCTATCATCTGAAAATGAAAGTGACAAGCGGAGGGATCGTGCTTTTTGATGACTGGGAGGTTTTTGAGATCCTGCCGGAAGATCCGGATGCAGTACCGCCTCCTGTTGCCTCCGGACTGCCTTTCATGCTTTCCATGAATAATGAAGTTTACAATCTTGAAACGGATGCTTTTGATCCTTTGAGTTCCTGGGGTGGGGCAGGGCATTATTACTCCATGGTGATGCGGTATCCCATTATCGGGAAAAAACTGAAGATCTGGGAGATATTGAAGGTCTATCACAGAAAATGGTTCCTCATGCTTACAAGGCGTAATACAGATGATACATCTTTAAGCGAAAGCAATAAAGAATTGATCCGGCATGCCGATTATGTGGATATCGGAGCAAAAGAGTTCGGACTTTCCGGCGGAAGTCCCTATCTTTTCCGTACCCAGATCTATTTCGGTTTCGTACTGGAATGTCTGCGGGACTTCCTTAAAGAATATAAGCCCAAATGCAAAAAACTTAAACTGCAAGATGTGGAAGCTCTGATCCGGAAAAATGAGAAACTTTCCCAACTTCCTGAAAATTCCGGCAAACCCATTTATTTCTGGGCGGAATATCTCCCCCATGAACTTTTTGATGATCTTGTGAACTCCTGCTGGAACGAATGGATAAAATATGTTCTTGCCAGAGTGAAAAAAGGTCAGGATGCCTTTATTGAAAAGATCCTTGCCATCAATCCGGAGATCGCCAGAGGTTCCTATGGACCTACTGCCATCTACGGGCAGAATTACAGAAGTATCTATTCAGCAAGATATGCTCTGCATGGTAACGCTTATGATGAGAAAAGTAATAAAAACGGGAGTTTCTATTTCCTGGAAGATTACCATTTGTCCTGCGATTATCCTATTGCAAAGGCAAGTTTCTTTATTGCCAGTTATAAACTGATCGACAAGAGCAGAAAGTATATCTATCCTGAAATCTACTACGGCGGCGGTGTGGGCTGCCATGACGGAGCCGTCTATCAGGCACATCCCCCCTTCGGCATCTATGAGATCGAGCAATCCCACCAGCGGACGATCGCTTATACTTTTGCCTATGCCACACCTTTCTTCAAAAACGGTAAATTCGATTACTGGCGGGATCACGGATTCCATTGTCCCACCCCCCGGAAGGATTCTTTCCGGCATTTCCTCCATGCCTGGGGCAATATGAAACGCAATGAGCCTCTTGCCCAGCTGCCTGCTCCTTTCATGTTCTTTGATATGGATCTTTTTGACCTTCACGGTTCCTATAATGAGACCGAACACAACTACAATCCCTGTGAAAAATTTATGAAACCCTGGACAGATGTGGATAATACTGCGGAAGAAGCACTTGCCTTTACCCATATCTGCCTCACCAACAAGGGCTGGAATACTCCGGTATTGAGTGATATTGCCAGTATCGGTAAGATTCCGGAAAATACTCCTTACATTATTCTTCCTCCCATTCACAAAGGTACTCCCGAAAAGTTCCTGAAAGGGATCCGGGAAGCCCATAAGAAAGGGATCGGCATCCTTGCTTTTGAATATGTGGAAGGATTGGAAGATCTTTTCGGCGTGAAAAAGCGGAAGAAAGTTGCCAATGTATGCAAAGTGGGGTCTGAACTCTTCAAACACAAAATGGCAAATTGCCGTTATGAGTCGGACGGAGCAAGTGTTATGCTTTACGGAGCGGAAAGTATTGAAGGTAAAGCCGACATTCCTCTGGTATTTGCCAATGAAACCAAATATGGAAGAACGGTTCTCTTCAATATCCCGCCCACAACTGTGAAACGGGAAGATTACCGGGCAAAACTGGGGTCCGGGCAGGCTACCATAAGTCAGGAAATGAAAAACGCCGTGGAAAATGCCGCCTGCTTCCTGGATAAAGATCCTGCGGTAAGAAGCGAACACGGTATGATCAATTCCTGTCTTTCCGTCAATGGCGATGTGATCGTTACCGTCTGCGGCTGTCCCACCTTCTACAGCGAAACGGACAGTTATCCCAAAACCTTCCGTTTCAAAGTACGTTATCCGGGCATTGAAAACGCTTCCATCGAAAGCGATGCCCCCTGCGGTATCGCAGAAAAAGGCAAAGGGTATGTGGTCATCCGGTCTGTAACAGATAGAGATACCGGACTCTTCTACCGCTTTATCCTTCCGAAAAAGAAATGAAGAACAGGGGGAAACACGGGGAAAAGACAAAAACTTTTTGGAAAAAGTTTATTTTCTTTTCCCCGTACCCCTTATCATTTTACAAAAACTTTTTACGCAAAACTTTTTTGTTCCAAAAAGGCGTTTTGCTTTATTTTTATTTGAAGGAGAAACGGAGATGCTTATAAAAATTCTTATGGTGGTTTTGCCCGTATTGCTTTTATGCTACATCTATTCTTTTGTTCCTCTGGTTTTATTTCTGCTCCCTCAAACAAGGAAAAGCACC
>JAFVRL010000244.1 GCA_017504325.1 Lentisphaeria bacterium
GGTTGAAAACGGGGGCTCCTTCTTTGCTGTCTTTGGTATCTACGCAGAAGTAGGCAAGACGTTCAAACTGGAAACGGTCACCGGCTTTGGCTGCGGCGAGGGAGGGTTCGATCTTTCCGGTAACGGTTTTCAGAGAATCAGCATTGAGATACTCTTTGTAATCTCCGGTAGCTTCACCCAGATCGACAAGAGTGAACAATCTGTCATAGAGTCTTACTTCCGCGTCCACAGCGTGTTTGGCGGAGACCCAGTGGATCGTCCCTTTCACCTTTCTGCCGTCCGGGGAATTGCCGCCTTTGGAAGCGGGATCGTAGGTACAATGGATACTTGTCACATTGCCGTCGGCATCCTTTTCAAAGGAGGTGCAGCGGACAAAGTAGGCGCAGCGCAATCTGACTTCCATGCCGGGAGCAAGACGGAAGAATTTTTTGGGAGCTTCTTCTTTAAAGTCGTCCCGTTCGATATAAAGTTCTTTTGTGAAGGGGACTTTTCTCGTACCGGCTTCCGGATCTTCCGGGTTGTTGATCACATCCATCTCCTCTGTAAGATCATCCGGATAATTGTCGATGATAACTTTCACCGGATCAAGGACAGCCATGGCACGGGGGCAGCTCTTATTGAGTTCTTCCCGGATAAAGTATTCCAGAAGGGAAAGATCGGTAAGGGAGTTGTACTTGGTTGCACCCAGTTCTTCGCAGAATCTGCGGATCACAGACGCAGGAACTCCTCTGCGGCGCAAACCGGAAATGGTAGGCATACGGGGATCATCCCAGCCGTTGACATAATTTTCCTTTACAAGTTCCAATAATTTGCGTTTGCTCATTACAGTATAAGCAAGGTTCAAACGGGAGAATTCGATCTGCCTGGGTCTGGGTTCCGGGGCAACTGCTGCAAGAAGCCAGTCATAGAAAGGTCTGTGGATCTCAAATTCCAGTGTGCACATGGAGTGTGTGATGCCTTCCACAAGGTCTTCCAGCGGGTGGGCAAAGTCATACATGGGATAGATGCACCATTTATCTCCGGTGCGGTGATGGGAGGTATGACGGATACGGTAGATGATGGGGTCACGCATGTGGATATTGGGGGATGCCATATCGATTTTTGCCCGCAATACCTTTGTTCCGTCTGCATACTCCCCTTTTCTCATGCGTTCAAAAAGATCCAGGTTTTCCTCAACGGAACGGTTGCGCCAGGGACTTTCCTTACCCGGAACGGTAAGGGTTCCTCTGTATTCCTTCATCTCTTCGTCAGTAAGTTCACACACATACGCCTTGCCGTTACGGATCAGCTTGCAGGCGTATTCATAGAATTTTTCAAAGTAATCGGATGCATAATAGAGGTGTTCTCCCCATTCTGCCCCCAGCCAGCGTACATCTTCCATAATGGATTCCACATATTCGGTGTCTTCCTTTACGGGATTTGTATCATCGAAACGCAAATGGAATGTTCCGCCGTATTTTTTAGCTGTCCCATAGTCCAGACAGATGGCTTTGGCATGTCCGATATGCAGATAGCCGTTGGGTTCAGGGGGGAATCTTGTGACCACGTGAGGGCATTTGCCTGCGGCAATGTCCGAATTGATGATCTCATGGATAAAATTGGTGTTGCCGTTACCGGCAGCAGCATTTTCCGCTACTGGATTTTTTTCGTTTTCGTTCATATCAGTCCTGTTATGTTGAAGTGTTTGTAAATGTTCTTTATCTGCTTACATGAGGACCTATCCTCACATTGATACTGTCCGGGATCACCGACTGGATGGTTATTCCTTCTTTCTGGGACCAGCATTTTACAGGAATATTGTTATGCAGACCGTTTTTGCTGATCCGGGAGACATCTGCATAAGGGATGATATCCCTTTCAGAAATGCTTTCCACTGTACTTTTCAAACCGGATACGGTCACATCCACCACCTTGGAGGAGATGATCTCCACGCCTGTTGTCGTATTGACACTGGATGCCATAAGCAATTTTACCGGAAGTTTCATAAACAGTCTCTTCGTATGGCTTCTGTCCACTGTTACTGAGACAAGCACCTGTTCCGGACTTACAGAAAGAAATGTATTTTCCGGCAGGACAATGCGGGCCGGGTAAATAAAGGATCTTGTCACGGTGGAATCCAGCGGGATCACATTTGTACTTATCTTTTCCATACCTTTCAACAGACTGGACGGCCCGGATACAAGAACCTCTTCCGGCTGGGCAACGGTTTTCAGAACGGTATAACCTTCCGGCAGCTGCGGCAGCAGTTTGAGATCCACTTCCACTTTCATACTGCGGGAGATCCGTTTGTCCACAGATACCGTGATCGTTCTCGGGATCACCTCTGCAACACTGACGCCGAAAAAGGCATCAATACTGGTATGATCTTTCAGACGGATCTCATATTTATCCTGATCCTGCTGGATCTTCAGGGGAATATGGATACGCACATGCTTTTCGGGTATATCCTTTGCCGCAAGAGAACTGCATTTTAATGTGACGGTCACCGGAGCCGGATTGTTCAATACATAATATCCTTCCGGAACTGTCACCTCCACAGGAACATTTTCCACTTTTTCCAGATGATGGGTCTTGTTATTGTGATAATAGGCAAAAATAAGCAGAGCCAACGCAAGTGCAAGCAGTTTTCTTGCCGGGTCTTTTTTTATGAAAACAGGAGTCTTTTTATACAATTTCTCCCAGAAATTCCTGTTCAATATCCTCATTTTTCCCCCTCATTTTTTTCGATCTGTTTCTGAAGGAAAACCGCCTTTTCGGGCTGCATTTCTGTAAAGTGATCCAACAGTCTGCTTTTCTGGGAGGAATC
Organism: Lentisphaeria bacterium; assembly: GCA_017504325.1. Classification (GTDB taxonomy): domain Bacteria; phylum Verrucomicrobiota; class Lentisphaeria; order Victivallales; family UBA1829; genus RGIG5327. Next base: position 2,807 of record JAFVRL010000244.1, read on the forward strand.
CACCAGACGGTTCCGCAAAAAAGCCAGAAGATCCACTTCTCCGGGATTACGGATAAGTTTCCCGCGGTATGCCACACTTACTGTTCCTGTTTCTTCCGAAACGATCACTGCAACTGCATCTGTTTCTTCCGTGATGCCCAATCCCGCCCGGTGCCGTGTTCCCAGAGTCTGGTTCAGCGGCATATCATGTGCCAGCGGCAGAATGGCGTGAGCGGCAACGATCTTACCGTCCTTGATGATGACTCCCCCGTCATGCAGCGGGGAGTTGGGATAAAACAGACTTTGCAGAAGAGGAGCGGAGATCTTGCAATCCAATGCTTCTGCAGAATTGATGATATATGCCATACCGATCTTACACTCAAAAATAATCAATGCTCCGCAATATCTGCGTGCCATCTGGAATACTGCCTTTACAACCTCTTCAATCGCTTCAGACTGCTCCTGTTTTCTGTAAACAGAAACCGTTGTTCCCAATAACGCCAATGCCCGGCGCAATTCCGGCTGGAATACGATGACCACCGCTGTGGCAAGCACCGGCCACAGATTCTGCAGAAGCCAGCCAAGCACTTCCAGCTGCATATACTGGATAAGGATGATCGCCGCAATAAGGAAAATTACGATCCCCACAAGGATATAGACAGCTCTTGTTCCCCGGAGAAAGTATAAAATGACATACATGAGAAGGAAGATCAGGGAAAAATCCAGAATGGGTTTGAGAATACTCCAGCTCTGATTGATCATTGCAGATATATCCGTAATGAATCCCATTTTTTCCATCCTTCTTTTTGATTGATTGCCGTTTCCGGAGAGAGGGCTGAAGAATCTCCGTTATATATAATATAACGCCACTTTCCCTTTCTGTCATCAGCAGGAATAAAAAAATATGAAATATTTTCACAGTTATCCCATAAAATCTGTTTTTTTAAATGAGAGAGAGTAATTTTCTGTAAAATTATTCTTTGCAGTTCATCCTTCCGGTTAAAGCGGAATCCTTTTGCGAGGGTAAAAGGATTCCGCTGGATGTGTAAGAGAGTTCAAACAGCCCCGGAGGGGCAAGAGGGGCTGAAAGCCCCGTTGGAAAATAGCCCGGCGGTAAGTCCTCTGAAAGA
>JAFVRL010000245.1 GCA_017504325.1 Lentisphaeria bacterium
ACAGGCTCGGATCTTAACCAGAGGTTCTACAAGGCTGTATGTGCTCATCATCCCAATGTGAGATATTTCAACAGGCCCATGGATGGCTTTGAATACCTTGCCTCCAGTCTGAGGCCCGGGGATGTGTTTGTGACCATGGGAGCCGGTGACAACTGGGTAGTAGGCAAAAAACTTTTTGAATATTTTGAGGCAAAAAAATGAGAAGTATGACAGGTTTTGGCAGCGGTGAGTGCCGTACAGAAAATTCTTCCCGGCTTTTCCGTGTGGAGATCTCGTCAGTGAATCGCAAGCAGTTTGAACTGAAAGTAACTTTACCCAGAGAGATGCTTTTTTTGGAAAATGCCATACGCAAATGTGTAGGGGAAAAAGTCAGCCGCGGGGCTCTGCTCCTCCGGGCGGAAGTGCTTACTTCCGCAGGGACAGCGGTCATGCCGCAGGTAAAGATCAATAAGGAAAATCTTGCTTCTCTGCGTAAGGAAATGGAAACTCTTGCCATGCCGGAAAGTGCGTTCCAGAATATTTTAAGTGTTCCCGGGATCGTGGAACAGGTCAACGAAGACTCCTGTCAGGAAGAGAATGAAGCCGCCCTTCTGGAAGCCTGCCGGAAAGCGGTGGATGCTCTTGTGAAGATGCGTACAACCGAAGGCGGACTTTTGAAAGAAGATCTTGCCGGAAGGATCAGTAATCTGGAAAATATGCTGGCAAAAGTGGAGCCGGAGGCCGCCTTGCTTCCTGCGCAGGCAAAAGAACGGCTTTTGAAAAAACTTGCCGATGCTGGTTTGAGTGTGGATATCAATGATGAAAGAGTCCTGCGGGAAGTGGTGATCTTTGCGGATAAACTGGATGTAAATGAAGAGATCACAAGATTGAAAAGTCATTTTGTCCATTTCCGTTCTTTCCTTGCCAATGAAAAAGAGGCATTGGGACGGAATATGGATTTCCTTACCCAGGAGATTTTCCGGGAGATCAATACTCTCGGCAACAAGACCGGCAGTACTTCCATTTCCCCGGTGATCGTACAGATGAAGGCGGAAGCGGAAAAAATCCGGGAACAGGTACAGAATGTAGAATAAAAAAGGGAAAAAAATGGATTGCTCTTCTTATAAATCGAATCCTCTTGCAGAACAGGTTTTTATCGACCAGCTGATCACCTCTTTATATGCCACTTATGCCGACGGGGATGCGATCAATCAGACTGATGGAAACAATCTTCCCCGGGAATCGGAAATATTGGATATCCTGCGGGATCTTCTGGAACTTGTTTATCCGGGTTTTCAGGAAAAGGCCCACTATTCCGCTTCCAATCTGCGGTACAGTGTGGGGGAGATCCTTTCCCGGAGTTATTCGGGACTCAAAGACATCATCTTCCGTTCCCTGCAATACAGCTGCAAAGCTCTGGAAGGGGATAAATGTTCCTGCAACTGCGGGAAAATGGCAGATGATGCGGCAAGGTATCTGCTTGCCCGTCTTCCGGAGATCCGTAATACTCTCAAAAAAGATGTGAAAGCGGCATTTGACGGTGATCCTGCGGCAAAGACTCATGCGGAGATCGTGTTGAGTTATCCCGGATTGAAGGCGATCACCATTCAGAGGATCGCCCATTGCCTGTATGAGAAAAATGTACCCCTCATTCCCCGTATGATGGGGGAATATGCCCACCGGATCACCGGGATCGATATTCATCCCGGGGCTAAACTGGGGGAAAGCGTGTTTATTGACCACGGTACAGGGGTTGTGATCGGGGAAACGGCGGAGATCGGTTCCAATGTGAAGATCTATCAGGGCGTTACCATCGGGGCTCTTTCCTTTCCGAAAGATTCTGCCGGAAAGATCATTAAAGGGAATAAAAGACATCCCACTATTGAAGATGATGTGACTATTTATGCAGGGGCAACGATCCTGGGCCCCATTACCGTGGGTGCTTCTTCTGTTATCGGCGGGAATGCCTGGGTGACAGACGATGTGGAACCCGGTTCCAAGATCACCATTTCCCCGCCCAGTCAGACCATCCGGAAAAGCCGCAGAAGTGAAAAATGTGCCGTTTGCATGGCAAGCGGGATCGAGGAAAAAATGTACCGTGCTGCTCTTTCCGTGCTGAAAGACTCTCTGAAAGTACAGAAAGAGGAAGAGGTACTTCTGATTTTTGATGAAGGTACTGTATGTGTGGCGGAAGCCTTCCGCAAAGCCGGAAATGATGCGGGTATGATTGTCAATGAGTGCCGGATCACCGTTACCGCCTCCAATGGTTCCGATCCGGATGCAGAGACCTGTCAGAAGATGAAAAATGCTTCTGTGATCATTGGTGCCACCACCAATTCCCTCACCCATTGTCATGCCATGACCATTGCCCGAAATCACGGGGCGAGGGCGGTGACATTGCCGGGGATCACCAGGGAACTTTTTGCCAGAAGTGTGCCGGAAGACGCGGTAAAGATGCGGGAAAATGGGGAAATGTTCCTGAAAGAACTTTCCGGAAAACACAAGTGTTTCCTTTCCACGGAGGAAGGGACACTTCTCACCTTTGAAACAGGAACAGTTCCTTTTGAAAGTGATGACGGATTTTTTGCAGAAAAAGGTATGGTGGGGAACATCCCCTCCGGTGAAGTTTTCGGGATCCCGGAAAATATGAGCGGAACTCTTGTTGTGGATGGATCCATTGCCGGATTTTCCTGGAAAAAAGGGATGGAAAAGGCAAAGATCCTTATTGAAAACAATATGGCAGTCAAGTTTGAAGGTACAAGAGGAAAAGAACTGGAAAAGGCTCTGGATATTGCCGGAAAAATGGGACGGAAAGTAGCAGAATTCGGGATCGGATTAAATAGTTCCCTTTCCCTTTCCGGTAATCTTCTGGAGGATGAAAAGGTAAAAGGAACCATCCATATAGCTTTCGGCAATGATGCGGGAATGGGTGGAAAAAATGATGTTCCTGTGCATATCGACTGTCTGGTGCAGAACCCCACACTGGAAGTGGATGGAAAGATCCTTATGGAAAAAGGGGTTTGGAAGATCGGGAAAGAGGGATGAAAATGAGCAATATACATGACAATCTGAAAAAGATCCTTGATGAAATTTCTCTTGCTTCTGAAAAAGCGGACCGTGCAAAAGATTCTGTGAAACTTATCGCCGTATCCAAAACTTTTCCCGCCTCCGATATTCAGGATGCTTATGACTTCGGGCAGCGGCTTTTCGGGGAAAACCGTGTGGCGGAACTGGAAGGGAAAACTCCCGTTCTGCCTGCGGATATCCAATGGCATCTTATCGGCCACCTGCAAAGCAATAAAAGCATGAAGGCAGTGGAAAACGCCTCCTGGATCCACTCTGTGGAGTCGGAAAAACTTGTCCGGCATATTGAGAAGGCGGCTTTACCTCTGGATAAAAAAATCAATATCCTTCTGGAAGTAAATGTTTCCGGAGAGGAAAGTAAATTCGGTCTCCACAGTTTTGAAGATGTGCTTTCCTGCGGGCTTCTTGCTATGGAAATGCCCCATATCGAGCTTATGGGGTTGATGACCATGGCTCCCTTTGAAGCTCCTGAAAAAGTTCTGCATGAAACATTTGCCGGATTGAGAGAGATGCGGGATAAACTGGAAATCTCTCTGGGAAAAAAATTGCCGGAACTTTCCATGGGAATGAGCGGAGATTACCGTATCGCTATTGAAGAAGGTGCCACCTTCGTCCGTATCGGAACAGCGATTTTCGGCGGAAGATAAAGGAATAAATATATATGGTTCTGGAAATTCCCTTTGACCCGGCTGCATTGAAAAACAACCGGGCGTATCTTATTGCCTCCTCCATTGTAAAAAGATTGCGTGAGGCCTCTTTCAGTGCTTATCTTGTCGGCGGATGTGTACGGGATATGGTCATGGGGAAGACTCCTTCGGACTTTGATGTGACTGCTTCCGCAACTCCGGAAGAGGTACAGAAACTTTTTCCCCATTGTGTTGGTGTGGGGGCGTCTTTCGGAGTAATGATCGTTGTGGAAGAATCCATGGAATTTGAGGTGGCAACATTCCGGGAGGAAAAGGATTATGAGGATGGCAGACGCCCGGAATTTATCCGTTACAGTAAAACGGTTGCCGAAGATGTTTCCCGCAGGGATTTTACAGTAAACGCTCTGCTTTTTGATCCGGAAAAAAATGTGATCCTTGACCATACCGGCGGTGTGGCGGATTTGAAAAAAGGTATTCTGCGGACTGTGGGAGAACCACTGACCCGTTTTTCCGAAGATTATTTAAGGATGCTGCGCGCTGTGCGGTTTGCGGTCAGACTGGATCTGGAGATGGATGAGGCAACGGCACAGGCAATAACGGTACTTGCGGAAAAGGTAAAATACCTTTCCGCGGAACGCATCCGGGATGAACTGGAAAAAATGCTGACGGGGAAAAATCCCCATAAGGCATTTATTCTTCTTTCCCGTCTGGGAATATTGAAAGAAGTTCTGCCGGAAGTGGAGGATCTTCACGGTGTGGAACAGCCGCCAAAGTATCACCCGGAAGGGGATGTATTCATTCATACCATGCTTCTGCTGGAGCATATTGCTTACTCCAATGCGGAAGTGGGGTGGAGTGCCTTGCTGCATGATGTGGGAAAAAAACATACATACAGTGTGATCGACGGCCGCATCCGTTTTTTCGGACATGAGGAAAAAGGGGCGGAAATGGCAGAAAAGATCCTTCAGAGATTGAAACTTCCTGCAAAGACCATTAAAAATGTGGTGAAAGCCATTGCCGGCCACATGAGATTTTCCCATGTGCAGATGATGCGGCAGAGTAAATGGCGTCAGTATCTTGCCGATCCCAATTTCCCTCTTGAACTGGAACTGCACAGACTGGATTGTATGGCGTGTCATCAGATGGTGGATAATTACCTTGTGATGCTGGACAGGATCAATGAACTGGCTCTTTCCGGTATATCCCCTGTCCCCAAACCTCTTATTACCGGAAAAGATCTTCTGAAAATGGGGTTGAAACCTTCTCCGGAACTGGGAAAGATCCTGAAAAAAATAGAGGAATTGCAGCTGGAAGGCGTTATAAGTACAAGGGAAGAAGCATTGAATGAAGCAAAGAAACTTTTGCCGCCCTCAGGCTTCTGATGTTTCTTTTCTGTCCAGATCCACTACTTTGATCTTTTTCCATGCCCCTGTGTTTTTTCTCCATTGGATAATAAGAGCATCACAGACCACATAGAAGGTGATCCCTGCCGCCCAGGCAATGTAAATGGGGCCGGGGATGATCTTTGTGAAAATAAAGGTCATGGGTACCTGGATCATCCATACGGAAACGATCGCGAGGATCAACGGGATCCTTGTATCTCCGGCTCCCCGCAGGGAGCCAGCGGTAATAAAACGCTGACCGTCATAGAAATTCTGGAAGATCTGGAGAATAAGGATGATCTTTACAAGGGGCAATACTTCACTTATTTTCAAGCCGTCACTGCTTTTGGGAGAAAAGAGTTTAATGAGAAATTCCGGGAAGAGAAGGTAAAGAATCGCAATAAAAATAAAGTAAAGGGAAAGCATCCTTACGCATCTTTTACTGATCATTTCCGCTGTGGCAAGATCCCGTTCCCCAATGTATTTTCCTGTGAGAACGGAGGCGGAATCCATCAGCCCCAGAAGAGGAATGAAGGCAATAAGGTTTATGGTCATGGCAAGTCCCGCCGCTGTCATGGCAAGATCCCCCAGACAGCCGAAGTAAAGAAGGACACAGGCAAATCCGGCACTTCTGATATTGGTCTGCAATCCGCCGGGTGCGCCGAAAAGAAACAGTTTTTTTACCGTATCAAAACGGAAGTGAAAATACTTTCTTGATGCCCATATATCCTGTTTCTGTATGAGAAAAGCGGTGAGAGCAAAAAGAAAAGAGATGGCTCCTGCTGTGGAGATGGCGAGTCCCGCCCCTTTGATCCCCATGGCGGGAAGGCCGCATTTACCGAAGATCATGATGTAATTCAATGGGACGGAAATAAGACAGGTTCCGATTTTGGCTGCCGCCGTGATCCTGCTTCTTCCTGTTGCCGTGAAAAAGGTGAGGAACGGTGCTTCCATACAGGCGAAAGCGGCACTGGGAGTGAGGGCGGTAAAGTAGATGATCTCCCGTTCTTTTACTGCATCGGAAAGAGTTCCATACTGAAAGATCCAGGACCCGAAGGGCGGGAGAAATGCCAGAAGAAAAATGGATACCATACAGGCAAAATAAAATCCGTTCCATGCCGATCTTACACATTCTTCTTTATTTTTATTTCCGAAATGCTGAGCAACGATTGTACCGGTAAAACCGGTTGTGATCACAAAAAAACAGCTGGAACAGTTGAAAAGCTGACTGCTTGCCACAGAAGCAGTCACATCCTCCAGCTGGAGTTTGGATAAGATGATACGGTTGCAGAGAAGCATAATGGTATTACAGCCGTTCATAATGATGAGCGGCCAGGCAAGTTTCCATATATCTTTATAACCGCCTTTGCAGGTAAATTCGGCAGAAGCAAACATCCCGGTAAAATTCCGGAATATTTTATGAAAAAATGTTTGCTGCATCTCTGTTTTTGACCTCCGTTTATTCAAAAAGCAGGATCTTGAACGCCAGAAGGACCAATATGATTCCTCCTGCTATGTCACATTTATAGTCAAACTTGTTTCCTGCCATCCTGC
>JAFVRL010000246.1 GCA_017504325.1 Lentisphaeria bacterium
ACAGGAGAAGAGTATGGCTTGTCATGTGTTTATAACTGCTGAAATCGGCATCAATCATAACGGGGATCCTGCTTTGGCGCATAAAATGATCCGGGAAGCAGCGGAGGCGGGGTGTGATGCTGTAAAATTTCAGAAGAGGACTGTTGATGAAGTCTATACTCCGGAATTTCTTGCTTCTGAAAGAATGAGTCCCTGGGGAACGACCCAGAGGGAACAGAAAGAAGGATTGGAATTCGGTGAAAAAGAGTATGATATGATCCATGACTTCTGTAAGGAGTGCAATATACAATGGTTTGCCTCCTGCTGGGATGTGACAAGTCAGAAATTCCTGCGGAAATATGATCTCAAGTACAATAAGATCGCCTCTCCCGTTCTCACCAATATCCCTCTATTGGAAGTTTGTGCTGAAGAAGGAAAATATACTTTCATTTCCACCGGGATGAGTACATGGGATGAGATCGATTCTGCTGTGGAAATATTCCGGAAACACTCCTGTCCTTTTGAACTTATGCATTGTGTTTCCATCTATCCTTCTGTGCCGGAAGAGGCAAATTTGTGCATGATAGAGTCTTTGCGTGAAAGATACGGCGTTCCTGTGGGGTATTCCGGACATGAGATCGGACATCTTTCCACTCTCGGGGCTGTCGCTCTGGGTGCAGCAAGCGTGGAACGGCATTTCACTCTTGACCGGAATATGTATGGATCGGATCAGAAAAGCAGTATCGAACCTTCTGAAATGAGAGAGATGGTCTCTTTGATACGGCAGATGGAAAAGGCAAGAGGGACAGGGGAGCGTATCCTCACGGAAAAAGAACTTGCTGTGCGCAAAAAAATGCGTTCATAATCTTTCCTTTGTTTCCGGTCGCCGCAAGGGAAAAACAGTTGTCTTTGAAACTTTCTGGAGAAAATGTACCATGAGATTAGCGGATTTTGTAATGGATTTCCTTGCCGGAAAAGGCGTTAAACATGTTTTTATGCTGCCCGGTGGCGGTGCCATGCATCTGGATGATGCGCTGGGCAGACACCCTGAACTGCAATATACGGTTTTCATGCATGAACAGGCTCTTGCCATTGCAGCGGAATCCTTTGGACAGCATACCAATACCCCCGGAGTGGGGCTTGTTACCTCCGGACCGGGCGGGACCAATACTCTCACTGCCGTTGCTGCTGCCTATATCGACTCCACTCCCTGTTTCTTTCTTTCCGGACAGGCAAAAAGAAGCGATCTCAAATATAAATACGGTGTCCGTCAGATGGGATCGCAGGAAGTGGATATCGTTTCCATGGTGAAAAGTGTCACAAAATATGCAGTAATGGTCACTGAACCGGAAAAGATCCTTTATCATCTGGAAAAAGCGTGGCATGAGGCTGTTTCCGGAAGAATGGGACCTGTGTGGCTGGATATTCCCCTGGATGTTCAGGGGGCGGAGATCAATGAAAAAAGTCTGATTGGATTTACGCCGGAAGAAAAAGAGGAAAATACGGTAGCGGAACATTCTTTCAATGATTTGAAAGTTCTTCTGGAAAAGGGACGCCGTCCGTTGATCCTTGCCGGTAACGGGATCAAATTATCCAATGCCGGAAATCAGGTGCTTGCCTTTGCGGAAAAATACTCCATTCCTGTGATCTCCACATGGAAAATGGCGGATTTTATTGCTTATGATGATCCTCTTTATTTCGGTTTTCCGGGGATCATGGGGGCAAGGTACACCAATTATATTGTGCAGAATTGCGATCTTCTGCTTATTCTGGGCAGCCGTCTGGATCCCAGCATTACCGCTTTCAACAGCAGAAATTTTGCAAAAAATGCAGTAAAAATAATGGTGGATATTGATGAGGCGGAAATAAGGAAAGTAGAAAATATTTCCTGCTCTTTCTGTATGGATATTGCTTCTTTTATGGATAAACTTGCAATCCTTTCCCCTGCAATACAATGCGATGAAAAATGGCTTTTCTATTGCAGAAAGATGAAAGAAAAATATCCGGTATTTACAGATGCTCCCGGATATGGCAGGGAGGATGACAGAGTGGATCTTTACCGTTTCACCGATACTCTTTTTGCAAAACTGGTTTCTTCTGATGTGATCGTTCCGGAAAGTTCCGGAGCGGCGGGGGAAGTCACCTATCAGGCAATGAAGGTCAAAAAAGGGCAGAAGATCAAAAATGCGGCAGGTCTCGGTTCCATGGGATTCGGACTTCCCTACAGTATCGGAGCGTGTCTTGCCAATAACAGACGCAGAACTGTTCTCATTAACGGGGACGGGGCGTTCCAGATGAATATACAGGAACTGGAAACACTCCGCCGTCTTGCTCTTCCTGTAAAAATATTCATCTGGGATAATGAAGGATACGGAAGTATCGTCAACACCCAGAACAATATGTTTGGCGGCTTTCATGTGGGATCGGATGCGGCAAGTTTTTACACTGTGCCTGACATTGAAAAAATCGCAAAAGCGTATGGATTGCGTACAAAAACGATTTCCTGCAATAAGGAGCTTGTCTCCGGTATAGAGGAAATCCTTGCCGGAGAGGATGCCTGTCTGTGTGTAGTGAAAGTGCGTCTTGACCATAAGACCATGCCCAAAGTCATGGCACAGAAACTTCCGGACGGCAATATGGTTTCCGGGCAGCTGGAAAATATGTGGCCTTTCCTGCCGGAGGAGGAGACAAAGGAAAATATGAGCTTTTTCAGCAGTATGGAAAAGGAGTAAGTAAAATGATAAGGGTAGTGCTTCTGGATATAGATGGAGTTCTTACAGATGGAAAAGTAACGGTGGATTCCACTGGAAAAGAGTATAAGACACTGGATTTCCGGGATATTGATGCTGTCTATACTTTGCGGGGTGCCGGGATCAAAGTCGGGCTTGTCACAGGCGAGGATACTCCCATTGCAAAGTATTTCAAAAACCGTTTCAAACCCGATTATTTCTATTCCGGATGCAAGGAAAAACTTGCCGCCGTCGAGAAAGTGATCGCCCAGTCCGGAGCCGCCCCTGATGAGATCTGTTATATGGGGGATGGCAAACTGGATCTTCCTGTGTTCCGGAATATGGAATGTACTGCTGCTCCTGCCAATGCCATCAGGGAAGTTCGGGAACTGGCAAAATATAAACTTGAGCGTGCCGGAGGCGATGGCTGTGTAATGGAACTTGCGGAACTGATCCTTTTTTTGAACAATGCTTCTGCTGTAAAAAAATAAAAGATCCTTCTGGAGAAATCAATGGAAAACTGCCGGATATGCGGAAAAATGTTATGCAGGGAAAGTCTTATGGATTTTTCTTCCCAGCCAGCTTCTGCGCAGGGGCTTCCGGAAAAGGGAAATCCGGACAGAGGGGTGGATTTTTCTGTAAAAAGATGTACCTGTTGCGGAGTTGTCCAGCTGGATTCACCTCCAGTATCTTATTTCCGGGAAGTTATCCGGACGGCGGGATTATCGGAAGAGATGAGAAAATTCCGGCTTGCCCAATTTTCCTCTTTTATTGAAAAATACTCTTTGCAGGGAAAAAAGATCCTGGAATGCGGCTGCGGGGAAGGGGAATATCTGGTTCTTATGCAGGAGTGTAAAGGTATTCCTTACGGCATCGACGGCAGTGCAAAAAATATTGAAAAATGCGTACAGAAGGGTTTGGAGGCAGAAAAGGTATATTTTGATACCGGGCTGGAAAAAGTGAAAAAAGCCCCCTTTGATGCTTTTTATATTCTGAATTTTCTGGAACATATACCAAATATTCCCGCATATCTGAAAGGAATTTACGATAATCTTAAAGATGGTGCTGTCGGTCTTGTGGAAGTACCGGACTTTGATATGATGCTGGAAAAGGATTTTTTTGCAGAATTCATTCCGGATCATCTCTATTATTTTACTGCGGAATCTTTGCAGAATATCCTTAATGAAAATGGTTTTTTTGTCCTGCATACGGAAAATACCTTTCACTCCTATATTCTTTCCATGCAGGTACGGAAGATGACGCAAAAGGAAAAAAATGCTTTTATCCCGGAGAAAAAATCGTATGAAAAACTGGATTTATCCGGAATGAAAAAGGCAAAGGAAAAGTTTGTAAAGGATTTTATGAAAATCTTATCTGCCGGAAAACGCTGTGCAGTATGGGGGGCAAGCCACCAGACTTTTTCTGTTCTCGGTTTTTTACAGGAGTATGATAAAGCCTTATTGCAGAAAAAACTTCTTTTTGTAGCGGATTCCGCCCCTTTCAAACAGGGAAAACTTACTCCGGCAACGCATTTTGATATAGTCAGTCCCGGAAAGATCATGGAAGAAAATATGGATACTCTCCTTATCATGGCAGGGGGCTATTCGGATGAAATATACCGTATTGCAAGGGAAAAAATGTCTTTTTCCGGCAATATATATATTCTCCGTGCCACCGGATTGGAAAAGTGTGAATAAGAGGTTGTGCCATGGATGAAAAAATACTTGCAGAATGGAAAAAATATCCGGAAAAAAAGATCGTGATCTTCGGTGCCGGGGCAGGGGGGAGAGTTGTTTTACAGGAATGTGTAAAGCATGATGTGCGTGTTTCTTACTTTGTGGATAACGGGAAAAAAGGGGAATATTTTGAGAATATAGAAGTAAAAGACCCTTATGATCTTATGTATGAAGAGGAAAATTCCCTTCTTATTCTTATTTCCGCCTGCCGGAAATCTCTCTGCCGGGAGATAAGTGAACAACTTTCCGGAATGGGATTTGTTGCAGAAAAAGATTTTTTCATTCCGCAGACCGGAAGAAATTATGCACCCCTTGATCTTTTTGATCCCCTTCTCGGTTATGGAAGAAAATGTGTGGAAGAAGAGGGGTTTGCTGTTTCAGAAGGTAAATCTGCCAATGCCGGAAAGATCCTTGTTTTCGGAGGCTCCACATCCGATCCCACTTTTGGCAATATCACATCCTGGGTGGAACTTTTTGCAGAGAAACTCAAGGCAAAAGGATATGATTACCGGATTTATAATGGAGCGGTTGCCGGCTATTGTGTTAATCAGGAACTTTTGAAATTCCTGCGGGACGGACTTCCCCTTGCTCCTGAAATCGTTATAACTATGGATGGATTTAATGATGCCACCCAGCCCAGAAAAGAGGAATATCCCTTCTATCATCCTTATCAGGCGGATTCTCTGGAAAAGATGTTTGAAAATATCCACAGGGATTCTCTTGATATCAATGGCGATATAAGGGGCATGACGCTGGGAAGAAAAGATATGTCGGAAAGAAGTGCTTTTTATTTGCGGACACTGAAAGCCTTTCACGGGGCGGCGGAAGCAAACGATATAAAACATATTGCTTTTTTACAGCCTAATTCCTCGCTTGAAAAGGCATCGGATTTTCCGGTATTGGATACAGTGAAAGATTTTTATGATAAGGTATTGACGGAAAAGCCCTCTTTTATGACGGATGCCTCCCGTATTCTGGAGGAGGTTTCAGATGCTTATATGGATTATGCTCATTACAGCAGGAAAGGTAATGAGATCATTTCTGAATATGTTTTAAAAAGTGTGGAAAAATTTTTACAGAAGCGGGAGGATAAAGAATGAATATTCTGGGTATTTCCGCTTTATACCACGACAGTGCCGCCTGTCTTATCCGCAATGGTGAGATCATTGCCGCCGCCCAGGAGGAACGGTTCAGCAGAATACGCCATGACCGCAATCTGCCCCTTTCTGCAATAGAATATTGTTTACGGGAGGGGAAGATCGGAAAAGAGGAACTGGATTGCATTGTTTTTTATGATGATCCTTTCCTTGCTCTTGATCGTTTCTGTGCAAATCTGGCAGAGGAATCCCCGGAAAATCAGATTCTGCTGGAAAAATCCTTTCACAGTTTTTTTGGTGATAAACTCTGGATCCATGAACAGTTGAAAGATATTTTCGGGGAGAAACCGGGGAAGTACGGGAAACTTCTCACCGTCCCCCACCATTTTTCCCATGCCGGTTCCGCTTTTTATCCTTCGCCTTTTGAAGAGGCGGCTGTTCTTACGGTGGATGGCGTGGGCGAATGGGCAACAACTTGTATTTTCAGCGGGGAAAAAGATGGAAAAATAAAACTGTTGCGGCAGATGAATTACCCTCATTCGTTGGGCTTGCTGTACAGTGCCATGACCTATTTCTGCGGATTCAAGGTAAACAGCGGGGAATATAAATTGATGGGACTTGCCCCTTACGGCAGACCCCGTTATAAGGAACTTATAAAAGAAAATCTTGTTTCCATA
>JAFVRL010000247.1 GCA_017504325.1 Lentisphaeria bacterium
GAATACGGAAGAAGGGAGGATATTTCCTTTGCCGGGGAGGATGATCTTTTTTCTGAACTGGAAAATGGTTCTTATGATCTTCTTGTTGCTGACGGAAAATTCCGGAAATTCCTGAAACGGGACAGTAAAACAAAATTCATCCCATTCACCCACTTTGCAGTTTCCGGAACATTGGAAGAAAGTATATAAAAATGGAAAAGACTTCTCACATCAGAATATACGGCATCGTTCAGGCAGTAGGGTTCAGACCCTTTGTCAGCCGTACTGCTCTGTCTCTGGATCTGCGGGGAAGCGTGGCAAACAGAGGCTCTTTTGTGGAAGTATTTTTACAGGGGGATGAAAAGGCGAAACAGGAATTTCTGAAGGAGCTGGAAAATAATCCGCCTTCCCGTTCCACCATTCTGCGTGTGGATAATAAAGAAGTGGAAATGGAAAGTAAAGATACTTTTGAGATCATTGAAAGTTCCAGAGAGAAGGGGGATATATTTGTTTCCCCGGATATTGCCACATGTCCCGAATGTAGAAAAGAACTGTATGATCCCAAAGACCGCCGTTACCTGCATCCCTTCATCAACTGTACCTCCTGCGGCCCCCGTCTGACCATTCTGGAAAGTATGCCTTACGACCGGGAACGCACCACAATGGGGGAATTTCCCATGTGTGAAACATGTCACAAGGAGTATATTACACCGGAAACAAGAAGATATGATGCCCAGCCGGTATGCTGTAATGATTGCGGACCGGAAGTATATATCATCGGAAGAGAGGAAAAAGGTCTTTCCGCCATTCAGAAGATCCGGGAAAGTATTATGGAAGGAAAGATCGTTGCCGTAAAGGGGATCGGCGGCTTCCATTTGTGCTGTGACGGCAGAAATGAAAAAGCCGTTGCTCTTCTGCGGGAACGCAAACACCGGCCCCATAAACCCTTTGCTTTAATGATGCCGGATCTGCAAACGGTTCAGAAAGAGTGTATCACTTCCCCTGTACAGGAAAAACTCCTTACGGGACATCAGAAACCCATCATCCTTCTGAAAAAGCGTGCCTATAGCTCCCTTCCTGCCATTCTTGCTCCGGGGAATCCCACTTTAGGGGTCATGCTTCCTTATGCCCCCCTGCAAATGCTGCTTTTTGATTGCGGGAAGGAGAAAAATAAAGACTTTATTTTTACTGATGTACTGGTTATGACAAGCGGCAATGTTTCCGGTGCGCCCATCTGCCGCAACGATGAAGATGCCATTAAAGAGATCGGTTCTTTCTGCGATCTTATCCTTTCCCACAATAGAAAGATCCTCCTGCGGGCAGATGACTCTGTTATGGAGATCGTGGAAGACAAGCCATATATGATTCGCCGTTCCCGAGGTTATGCGCCGCTGCCCTTTATCCTTTCCAAAGAGTGGAAAGGATGTGTTTTGGGGATAGGCGGGGAACTGAAAAACACCTTCTGCATCGGCAAAGATGCCCTCTTTTATCCCTCCTCCTATATTGGAGACATGGGGGATATGAGAAGCTGTGCCGCATTGAAGGAATCTGTTGTCCGGATGGGGGAACTTCTGGAAAGCAGTCCGCAAATGGTCTGCTGTGATCTACATCCCAAATATAATACGGTTGCGGAGGCAGAGGAGATGGGCTTGCCGTTACTGAAGATCCAGCATCACTATGCCCATATTCTTTCCTGCATGGCGGAAAATGATTTTCTTTCCCCGGTCATCGGCGTATCTTTCGACGGAACAGGTTACGGTACAGACGGAACCATCTGGGGCGGCGAGATCCTTCATTGCACACTGGATGGTTTTGAAAGACTGGGCTGTATTGCCCCTTTCCGTCAGCCCGGCGGGGATATGGCGGCAAAAGAGGGATGGCGGATCGGAGCATCCCTCTTTCATTCCATTTACGGGGAGCAGGGAGGCGCAAAAGCAGCAGAATTGGAATTGTGTACGGAAAAAGAGTATAAATTTATTTCCATGATGGCAGATAAAATGCTTAATACTGTGATTTCCACAAGCAGCGGAAGACTATTTGATGCCGTAAGTGCCATTCTGGGACTTTGCAGAAGTTCATCCTTTGAAGGAAAGGCAGCTATGGATCTGCAATTTGCCGCTTTGCAATATAAAGGAAACAAGGAAGAATTTTCCTGCGGAATATTGGAACAGGAGGGGAAAACCATTCTGGATACATTTTCTCTTGTAAGAAAAATAACGGATATATATTTACAGGAGGGCAACAGGGAAAAGGCCGCTTTCCTTTTCCATGAAAATCTTGCAGAACTTATTGTAAAGGCATGTGAAAAGGCAAGAGAAAAGACCCGTCTGGATGTATGTGCATTAAGCGGCGGGGTATTCCAGAACTCCCTTCTTCTGGGACTTGTAAAAACGAAACTTCTTCAACATTCTTTCAAAGTAATTTGTCACAGTCTTGTCCCCCCCAATGACGGCGGGATCGCTCTGGGACAGGCACTTGCGGCAATGAGTGTACTGAATAAAAGATCATAAAAAATACAGATGAAAATACAAACACAAGGAGCATAAAATGTGTGTGGGACTTTCAGCAAAAGTAGTAAGCATTGATAAGGGGACAGCCCTGATCGATGCTTCCGGAGTCAAAAGAAAAGTATCGGCGGAACTGCTGGACGACCTGGAACCCGGCGATTATGTTATGGTCCATGCCGGGATCGCCATAGCAAAGATCACAGAAGATGTGGCAGAGGAAAACGGGAAACTCATGGAGGAACTGCAGGATGAAAACGGCGAGAGAGATCATTGAATCCTATAAGGGCAGACCTTTGCGGATCATGGAAGTATGCGGAACGCATACCCATGAGATCTTCCGTCTGGGTATCCGCAAGATCCTGCCTCCCGGTATCGTACTGATTTCCGGTCCGGGCTGTCCTGTATGCGTGACACCCGCAGGCTATATAGATGAA
>JAFVRL010000248.1 GCA_017504325.1 Lentisphaeria bacterium
ACCATGTCCATGATGGGACTTCAGGGCGTCGTTATGCTTATCGGTAACGGGGAGAATAATGCAATCCTCATTATTGATGAATGCGTTATTCTCATCAAGGAAGGCATGAGCCGCCATGCCGCTATGATCCGGGCAATGGAAAACAAGTTCCGTCCCATTGTGATGACAACGATTGCCGCAATCATCGGTATGCTTCCCATGGCATTGGGAACGGGATTGGGGTCTGAATTGCGTGCAAGCTGCGGACTCGGTGTGGCAGGGGGACTTGCCATCGGATCCCTTCTTACTCTGTATGTGATCCCGGCTCTCTACTTTACCTTTGTAAAAGACAAAGTGGAAGCGGCAAAAGAATAAATCTTTTCCGCAGGATAAAGCAAAAAAACCTGCTGTGGCTCTTTAATGGGGCGCAGCAGTTTTTTTATGCTTTGGGCGATGCGGACAGGTCAGACAGGTCGGGTACTCCGTACATACTCCAAAATGATAAGAAGAATTTGCAATTTTATAAGAAATTTTTACAACAAAAAAGAGTTGACCCATTCACAAAAACATGGTAAATTTAATTTCAGAAACCAAATAACAGAAATCTTCCTTATGGAACTTTTCGCAACAAAACAACTTAACGGAGGAAAAAAATGGCAAACCTCGCAATTGACGGCGGAGAAAAAGTCTTTAAAGGACAATTCCCCGGATGGCCCACATTCAACGAAAAGGTCTATGACAAGATCACTGACATCCTCAAATCCGGTAAAGTCAACTACTGGACAGGTAAAGTGGGTATGGAATTTGAAAAGAAATGGGCTGAATGGCTGGGCGTGAAGAATGCAATCAGCGTTGCCACCGGTACCTGCGCACTTCACACTGCTCTTGCTTCTCTCGGTGTCGGCCCCGGCGACGAAGTCATCTGTACTTCTTACAGCTTTATCGCTTCCAGTTTCTGCGCTCTTCAGGCAGGTGCCCTCCCTGTCTTTGTTGATGTGGGCACCGACCACCTGATCGATCCCTCCAAAATCGAAGAAGCCATCACCGACCGCACCAAAGCTATCGTAGTAGTACACCTCTACGGTATGGTTGCTGATATGGATCCCATCATGGAAATCGCCAAAAAACACAACCTCTATGTTGTGGAAGACTGCGCACAGTGCTTCGGCGGTGTTTACAAAGGCAAAAAAGCCGGTACCATCGGTAATGTCGGCTGCTTCAGCTTCTGCCAGTCCAAACACTTCACCACCGGCGGTGAAGGCGGTATGGTCGTGACCAACGACGAAGATCTCGCATGGGAATGCCGTTCTTTCCGTGACCACGGTTACGATGTGAAAGCCAAACTCAACCTTTTGGAAATGGAAGGCAAACAGCTTTACATCCACAGACGCGTCGGTTTCAACTTCCGTATGACTGAAATACAGTCCATGATCGGTCTTTGCGAACTTGAACGTTTTGAAAGCTGGAACCTGCCCAACCGTATCCGCAACGGTAAAATGCTTATCGCCCAGCTCAAAGATCACCCCCTGATCAAATATTGCCCTGTTGATACCGAAGAACGTCAGAACTCCTTCTGGTGGGCTCCCTTTGTTATCGACACCGACAAACTCAAAGACGGTGTGGATACCAAACAGTTCATCGCTGCCATCGCGGCAGAAGGCGTACCTGTGTACAGCGTTCTCTGGCCCGAAATGTACAAAGAACAGGCTTATGTTGACAAAAACGGTTTCGGTACCGCAAAATATCCCTTCAACGATCCGAAGGCCCGCGATATCGACTACTCCAAATTCAACTGCAAAATGGCCAACTGGATGACCGACCGTACCATCAGTTTCTTCACACATCCTGTTTACACTGAAGAACACACCCAGGCTATGATCGACGCATTCAAGAAGGTTGCAGAAGCCTACATGAAGTAAAAAGACGCATCGCAAGATGCCTTTTTACGGGACTCCTTCCGCAGGAGTCCTTCATCAAGTTTTTTGTGGACGCTCCCGCGGAAGGGGCGTCCTTTTCTGCATAATAACGAATGAATGAGGAATAAAAATATGTCCAAAGTCAAATATGGTCTTATCGGTTTCGGCGGGATCGCTGAAAACCGTGTGGCAAAAGAAGGTTATGCCTGCGACAAGGCACGTTTTGCCCCCCTGAAAAATGCTGAACTCGTGGGTGCTGTCGATATCAATCCTGCCAGAAAAGAAGCTGCGGAAGCTCTGGGACTCAAATGGTATGATTCCATTGATGCCATGCTTGCCGATCCTGAATTGCAGGCTGTTTACATTGCCACAAACAATGCTTCCCACGCCTCCATTGCCATCAAGGCTCTCAATGCCGGCAAACATGTGATCTCTGAAAAACCCATGTCCACCAATTCTGCTGATGCGGAAGAAGTGATCAAAGTTGCCGCAGAAAAAGGTCTCTCCCTTGCTGTTGACCACATGATGGTTTACAATGCCTGTAACAAAGAAGCTGCCAAAGTCGTTCAGGGCGGGAAACTGGGTACTGTAAACGACTCCTGCTTCCACATGGAATTTGCTTTCGGTTATGATCCTGCCGAAGCCGCCTCCTGGCGTTGCAGCAAGATCGAAGAAATGGGCGGTCCCATTGGTGATGTTGCCAGCCATTGCTTCTATGTTGCTGAATTTGTTTTCGGTAAAAAGATCAATAAACTTGCCGCTGTCTATCTTCCCAAGATCGTGGATATGGTTGCTGAAGACGGTGCCTACATCAAATTCTTCTTTGAAGACGGTACCCAGGGCAGTGCCAAAGTCGCCTTCTCTGAAATGCGCGGCGGACTCGGCGGAACCCTCACCAATCTGGGGTATGAAGTCTATGGTGACAAAGCTGCTCTCCGCGGCTATGGTACCATGTTCCAGCTTTCCGGCCATGATGGCGAACCCATCAAGATCCGTCTGGAAAAAGACAACTATGATAACAATATCGAACGCATTGAACCTGCTGCCTCTGATATCAAGAACATCTATCAGAGCCTTATTGAATGTCATGCGGAAAGCGTCCTTGCCGGCAAACCCATGAATGCCCAGGATGCTCTGCACAATATCCTGCTTTGCGAAGCAGCACACGAATCTGCCCGTAATGGCGGCAAGATTGTTACTGTTGCAAAGTAAAAAGTACGGATAAGTACGGATAAATACGGATGGATACGGAGGGATTTCTCCTGTATATATCCGTATTTTTTTATCCCGAATGAGGATAAAAAAACGGGACAGAACATCGCACCTGTCCCGTTTTTCATACATAAGATTTTTCAGAATGTACTGAAAAACTTTTTCGCTTTTTCAAAGAAACTTTCCTGAACAGGTCTTGATCCTTTGCTGTCTTTCATAAGATCTGCAAATTTCTGCAAGGCTTCCTTCTGTTCGGAATTGAGTTTTTTGGGTACTTCCACAAAGACTTTCACAAACTGATCGCCTCTGCCGCCACCGCGCAAGGAGGGCATCCCTTTGCCCCGCAGAGTGAATACATCTCCGCTCTGGGCTCCGGCAGGGATCTCCAGTTCCGCCTTGCCGGTAACTGTGGGAACATCCACCTTGCCGCCTAAAGCAGCAGTGGTGAAATCAATGGGAAGATCACAGTAAATGGAAAGAGCGTCCCGCTGGAATACAGAGTGATCCTTTACATGGGTCACAACAAAAAGATCCCCGTTGGAACCACCTCTCAATCCGGGTTCCCCTTCCCCGGCAACACGCATTCTTGTTCCTGTATCCACTCCGGGCGGGATATGGACGGAAACGATCCTCTCCACCTTCTGCTGCCCCTGTCCGTGACATTTTTTACAGGGTTTTTCCGCAATGACCCCCTGTCCGTGACATTTGGGACACTCATTCATCACGGTAAAGAAGCCCTGTGAAACGCCCACCTGACCTCTGCCGCCGCATGTGGGACACTTTTTCTTGCTTGTCCCTGCTTCACAGCCGGTTCCGTGACACTCATCGCATTGGGCTTTGCGGGTAAAGCGGATCTTTTTATCGCAACCGAATACGGCTTCTTCAAATTCGATCTGAAGATTGTATCTCAAGTCATTCCCGTCCACAGGGGCATTGGGATCCTGCCGGGAAAAACCGCCGCCGAAAAAGGAATCAAATATACTTCCTCCCCCGTTGCCGCCACCGAAAACATCCCGGAAGATGTCAAAGGGATTACCGAATCCCTGACCGCCTCCGCCCATGCCGCCATTCTGGAATGCCGCCTCACCGTACTGATCGTACATCTGGCGTTTTTCCGCATTTCCCAGTATTTCATACGCCTGGGCGATCTCTTTAAACTTGCTTTCCGCCTCTTTATCACCCGGATTTTTATCCGGATGATATTTAATAGCCAGTTTACGGTAAGCCTTCTTTATCTCCCCTTCGGTGGCAGTTCTCTCCACCTCCAGGATCTCGTAGTAATCCGCCATTATTCAGCTCCGGTTTCCTTTTCTGCCCCCAATGTCATAAGAGATGCCACACGCCGGGTGAAAAGCATGGGATCGGAAATGGGACTGCCTTCCGCAAGGAGAGCCTGATCGTAAAGCATTTCAGAAAATTCCGCAAGTTTGGGATTTTTGGCATCTTTTTCATAGAGAGCCTGAAGAGCCGTCACAAGAGGATGATCGGCATTGAGTTCCAGGATCCTCTGCAAGTCGGGTGCATTTTTATCCATGGCGCGCAGAACTCTCTGCATATAAGCACTGGGATCATATTCATCGCTTACCAGACAGCAGGCACTTTCTGTAAGACGGGAGGAGAAGCGTACTTCTTTGACCTTACTGCCCAGACTTGTTTTGATGAATTCCACAAGTTCTTTCTTTTCTTCCCCGGCTTTTTTGGTCTTTTCCTCCAGTTCTTTCTGGATGGATTCATCAAATTTCACATCGCCCTTGTTGACGCATTTGAGTTTTTTACCGTCGATCTCACCGATGGAGGGCAGGACAAATTCGTCAATAGGATCGGTCATGAAAAGCACATCGTAATTCTGCTTGCGCATGATTTCCAGATGGGGACTCTTTTCAAGAGTATTTCTGCTGTCGCCGGTGATATAGTAGAGTTCCTGCTGAAGAGCAGGCATACTGTCCCGGTACTCTTTCAGGGAGAGAAGTTTACCGTCAGGATTGTTCATGGTCTCGAAAAGCAGAAGATCTTTGATTTTATCTCTGTTGGAGAAATCGGTATGCAGACCTTCTTTCAGCTGTCTGCCGAATTCTTTGTAGAAGGTCTCATATTTTTCCCGGTCATCCTTCATAAGTTTGGCAAGTTCGGAAAGGATGCGTTTGGTGAGATTGCTGCAGATACGGTGGATCTGGGGATCATCCTGGAGCATTTCACGGGAAATATTCAAAGGAAGATCGGATGAATCCACCACCCCTGCGGCAAACCGGAGATAGTCCGGCAGAAGTCCGGGGCAGTTATCCGTAATAAAGACTCTCTTTACATAAAGATGCAGTTTATTGGTTCTTCTTTCCGCCATATTGAAGTCAAAGGGGGCGCGGGAGGGAAGGAACAGGAGGGCTTTGAATTCGGAAATACCTTCCGCACTGTAAGAGATCCGTTTGAGGGGATCATCGTAGTTGCCGGAAATGTGACCATAGAAGGCTTTGTACTCTTCTTCGGTAACTTCCGATTCATTCCGCAGCCAGATCGCCTTCATGGAGTTGAGAGTGGAATCTTCCACCACATCCTTGTCATCTTTCTTGATGGTGTGGGTCATTTTGATAGGATAGGCGATATAATCGGAATATTTTTTGATGATGGAAGAGATCTTCCAGTAATCCAGATACTCTTTTGCTTCATCCTTCAGATGCAGGATGATACTGGAACCCTGATCTTCCTTTTCTGCTTCTTCGATACTGAAGGCTTCTTTTCCGTCGGAGATCCATCTCCATGCCTGGCTTTCCCCGGCTTTCTTTGTAAGGATCTCCACTTTGTCCGCCGCCATGAAGGCAGAATAGAAACCTACACCGAACTGACCGATGAGTTCAGGGGTGTCGGCACTTTTTTCATCTTTGTTTTTCAGGGATTCCACAAAGGCTTTTGTGCCGGATTTGGCAATGGTACCGATATTGGTGATGAGTTCTTCTTCATTCATCCCGATACCGTTGTCACTGATTTTGAGAACATTGTTTGCCTCATCCGCTTCGATACGGATCTCCCACTCTCTTGCAATGGCGGGAGTCTGGATGGCGGCAAATCTTGCCTTGTCAACGGCGTCTGCGGCGTTGGCAACAAGTTCCCGAACGAAAATATCCTTGTTGGAATAAACAGAATGGATCATAAGATGCAGGAGTTCCTGTATCTCTGTCTTGAACTGAAGATTGTCTTTCTTTGCCATTTTTTTTCTCCTTTACCGGTAAAATAAGTTATTTCTTTGCTCCGGAATTTTTGAAGTCGGTACAGTAGTACCCGGTTCCCTGGAAGATGATCCCGGAACCGGAACCTATGAGACGGTGAAGTTTTTCTTCTCCGCAATAGGGACATTTGGTAAGTTTGGGGTCAGAGATCTTCTGAAAGATCTCCATAGTTTTTTTACAATTTTTACATTCGTAATCGTAAGTAGGCATATTGATACTCCTGATTTTTGTTTGTTGTTTTATTCTTATTCAAACAAATATAAAGCAATATTTGTGCCATTATTTTGCGTTGTCTTGTGTAATGTATTCATTGAGAATGGGATATGTATAGTGTTGTGATGACGGTGCAGGATTTTCCGGGACAATGTGTCCCACTTGTTCCGGAAAGTGTCTCACATTTATCCGTCCTTAAAGTCTCATCTCTTGCAAAAAGACAAGTTTGTGCTATTGTATAATGTGTATTGAAATTGAAAACGGGAGGGATCGGAGTGAAAACAGAATGTTGGTTGTCATATCTGCTTTTGGGATGTATTTTACTGCCCATTGTTCTTTTTTCAGCGGATAAAGTACAAATCGGGGAGAACCGGCGGACAGCAGTAAAACTCCTTCTCCGTCAGCAGCCTTCCCACAAGTCTGTGATTCTGTATAAGTTGCCGGAAAAAACACTTCTCGCGCTGCTGCCGGAGGAAAATCTTGTCTGGGCAAAAGTGCTTCTGCCGGAAGAGGTTTTTCTCTGGGTACCGGTTTCCTGCATCCGGAAGGATCATACTCTTGCCGGAAATACTCCTTTCCGTATGGGACCGGGAGCATTTTACCCCCTTGCCGGAAAGGCGGAGGGTGGAGAAAAAGTCCTGCTTTATGAAAAAAGTTCCGGCGGGATCTGGCAGAAGATCCGTCTGAAGCGGGCTTCCCTTGTCTGCTATTGTCTCCGGAAAGATCTTGTTCCTGTCACTGTCTCCGGCGAAAAAACGGAAAACTGCCCGGAAAAAGGAGAATTTTTCACAGAAAATGCCGTTATGGAAGGTTTGCTGTATCCGCTTTCCGGAAAAGAGAAGAAAGAGGGATGGGATTATGCTCTTGCTGTTACAGTGGGAAAGGTCTGTTATATCCGTGCGTATCTCCGGGGAGATACGGATAAACTTGCCCGCTGGAAAAACCGTAATGTGAAGATAAGCGGGAAAAAGAGCTGGCGCAAAGGGATGGATCGACCTGTTTTCAAAGTGGAGAAGATCGAGCCTGCCTGGAGTATGTGAAGAAACCGTATTTCAGCAGTTTTCATTCATTCTTCTGAAAAATTCTTTCATATATCCGGCACGCTCTTCCGCAAGGATTTTGCCGCTTTCTGTAAGCATCCTTTCCGGAACATGCCGCAGTTTTACCAGATATTCCCGGTAGGCGGTATCTTCTCTTGAGTAGGCTTCTGAAGAGAGTGCCTCTTCTTCCGTATTATGTAATTTTGCCCCGATCCTTCCGGCAAAATGGCATGCCCTCGCGATCCCGGTTGCACCGATGGAATCCAGTTTGTCTCCGTCATGGACAAGAAAATCCACTTCTGTCCGGGGTTTTTCGCTTCCCCGGTAACGGTGACGGCGTACAGCATTGCAGACAAGTGTGATGAAACTGTCATCTGTACACCCCAGTGTCCGCAGAAGTTTTTCCGCCTTCGGACCGCCGGAAAGTGCATGACAGATCCTGCCTTCTGAAGCAAGTTCTTCCGGACGGGCAATATCATGCAGAAGCGCGCCGATCCTTGCGGCAAAGGCAGTTGCTGTATCTGTGTTTTCCATGATGATCAGTTTTTCTGTGTTGGCAAGGACACGCAGAGTATGGGCAAAATCATGGCAGGAAGGAGCTGTTTCCAGGATCGCCTGTACTTCTGCCCTTACGGCGTTAAAGAAAGCCTCGTCGTGCATTTTATTCAATTTTTCCCTGTTTCAAAACTTTTGGGAAGATCCAGACTGTGGGAGTGACGGTTCTTGGGGATGACCGTAAGCCAGGCATCTCTGCCGGATTCATCTTTTCCCAGCTCCACGACCATGTACCGCTTTTTATCCTCCTCTTTATCATATCCCACTGTGGTGCCTTCCGGAATGATATTGTGCTTGTCGATGATGGCATTGCGGATACGGCAGTGTTCGCCGATATCCACTTCGTTGAGGATGATGGAATTGTGGACAGTGGCATAACTGTGGACAAATACAGAATTGAACAGAACGGAATTTGTTACGGTGCTTCCGGAAACGATACAGCCGTCACATACAATGGAGTTGACTGCTTTTCCGATCCTTGTACGCCCGTGTTTATCCACCTCTTCATTATGGACAAATTTTGCCGGAGGCAGACTGAAATGGTAGTTGTAAATAGGCCATTTTTCATTGTAGAGATCCAGCTGGGGACTGGTGGAACGCAGATCCATATTGGCTTCAAAATATGCTTTCAATGTACCCACATCCCGCCAGTAGGGTTTCACATCAGGAGCCTGACCGGGGATGCGGTTGGAGTAGAAGTTATAAGCATACAGTTTGCCGGTGGGGACAAGGGAGGGGATGATGTCTTTGCCGAAATCATGGCTGCTGGAGGTATTGGCATGATCTTCCCGCAGAAGTTTCAGTGCCCATTGTGCATCAAAGATATAATTGCCCATGGAGGCAAGTGCCATGGTGGGATCATTGGGCATGGGAGTGGGATGCTCGGGTTTTTCCTGGAATCCTGTGATCTGCCAGGATTCATCCACCTGGATGACACCGAACTGTTTTGCTTCCTCGATAGGTACAGGGATGGCGGCAACTGTGGCGATGGCTTCCTTATCCACATGGAATTTCAGCATCTGGCTGACATCCATCCTGTAAATATGGTCGCCGCCGAACACGGCAAGATAATCGGGGCTGAAATCCTCGATAAGATGTGCGTTCTGATAAATGGCATCAGCCGTTCCCACATACCATGACTTGTCTTCTGTCTGCATCTGGGCGGGTACGGGGATGACAAATCTGCCTCTTGTGTGGGCACTGGAGATATTCCATCCATTAATGAT
>JAFVRL010000249.1 GCA_017504325.1 Lentisphaeria bacterium
CCCGTTTTCAAGGATTTCTACTTTATTTATTTTTGAATTTCTCCATCAACGATTTTATTCCGCCGGTTTTAAGTATCAATTCCAACTTATCCTCCCAAACGACAGCCTTCTCAACGAGCAGGAGCAAAAGCCGGTTATACTCCATAGGAGTTATCTCTTTCCAGAATTCTTCCCGGTGGAATGTTCCGGCATTTCCAATAACTGCTCAAACGAGAGATGTTTTAATTTGGACATCTCATTCAAAATAACGGTATCAATATCAACCATTTTACCATTTCCAATACGGCATGTGAATAAAAGGTTTATGCGGGGCAGGTATTTTGCCGGGAATCCTTCAGAAAAGTCCTGTGGTTTCCCCATCCACGAGCTTGATCGCTTCAGCATTGGGGATCCTGGGCAATCCGGGCATCGTTATGATATCCCCCAGATAAGCAACCACGAATCCGCTGCCGCTTTTTATCTCAATATCCCGCACATTGATCTTGAAATTTCCGGGAACATTAAGCAACTTGGGATCATCGGAAAAGGAATACTGGGTCTTGGCGACACAAACCGGATAGTTTGCATACTCCGGCTCAAGGGATGTAAGTTTTTTTGCTGCCGCAGCAGAAAAAACAACACCGTCAGCACCATAACACTTGCAAGCGATCTTATTGAGCTTTTCTTCAATGGGATCTGTAAGATCATAAAGATATTTCAACTGATATGCTTTTTCGGATTCCTGTACAACTTTTTCGGCAAGCTCAATACAACCTTTTCCGCCGTCAACAAATCCGGTGGATACGGAAGAAGTCATATTATATCCGGCACAAAGCTGACGGAAAAGCGCAATTTCCTCTTCAGTATCATTCCCGAACCGGTTAAGATCGACAACGACATTAAGCCCGAAAGTATTGTGAAGGTTGTCATAGTGTTTTTTCACATTGGCAAACCCTTTTGTCATATCTCCGTTGCCATGAAGTTTCATAGCTTTGACCGTTGCAACGAGAACGGCACAATCCGGAGTTAAACCGGCTTTACGGCATTTGATATCCAGGAATTTTTCTGCACCGAGATCACTGCCGAATCCGGCTTCCGTAACAACATAATCCGCAAGCCGCAAGGCTGTATCAGTAGCAGAAATGGAGTTGCAGCCATGAGCAATATTTGCAAAAGGTCCGCCATGGATGATCGCGGGCGTCCCTTCAAGTGTCTGCACCAGATTGGGCCGGAACGCTTCTTTAAGCAGAACAGTCATAGCTCCCCGTGCCTTCAGATCCCGTGCCTTTACCTCTCGCTTGTCATAAGCATGAGCTACCGTTATATTTCCAAGCCGTTCTTCCAGATCCTCCAGACTGGTTGCCAGACAGAATACAGCCATTACTTCCGTTGCGACCGTGATACAGAAATGGTCTTCCCGGACTACCCCGTTGGATTTGCCGCCCATTCCGATCACCACATCCCGTAGTGCCCGGTCATTCATATCCAGACAGCGTTTGAAGGTGATAGTGCGCGGATCGATCCCCAGAAGATTCCCCTGCTGCAAATGGTTGTCAATCAGAGCGCACAGCAGATTATTGGCACTGGTGATAGCATGGAAATCTCCGGTGAAATGCAAATTGATATCTTCCATGGGGATCACCTGGGAGTAACCGCCGCCGGTGGCACCACCTTTCATACCGAAAACGGGCCCGAGGGAGGGTTCACGCAAAGCAAGAATGGATTTTTTACCCTTTTGCCGCAACCCGTCTGCAAGTCCGATGGAAATGGTGGTTTTTCCATCCCCCTGCCTGGTGGGGGTCATTGCTGTAACAAGAATGAGTTTGCCTTTCCGCGGCGAGGTGACCGGAGCAAGTTTTGCCTTATATTTACCGTAGAGTTCATAATCATCCTCTTTCAAACCGAGGTCTGCGGCAATTCCTGAAATATTCCGCATAGTGGCATTTCTGGCAATTTCAATATCGCTGAGCATATCTGGATCCCTTAACACTATTTATATGTATTACTTTAAAATTTTAAAAAATCAACGCCGTTTAATATACCGTAAAACAGCCATTATTGCAAGTCATAAACCGGAAAATCCATACGATACCATCCCCCCTTTTCAGGCACTTTATGAAAAAGGACTGCTGCAAAAGTCTGACTTTTACAGCAGTCCTGTATGGAACAACAATGAATGAAAGTTTTTTTGTTCCCTTTTTATCTCCTGCCAAGTTTGGAAAGGTCAATTCCCGCTTCTTCCCAGAAAAGTGTATCTTCCACAGCTTTATTATCCTGTTCCCAGAAACGGTTCATCACATCTTCCCGGCGGAAACCTTTTTCATTCATCTTCCGGATCACATCCTTCATCTCATCCACATCCCAGGAAATATCCGTATCAAATACATGATTGCCGGAAAGAAGAAAGTCAAAAAGATTCATGACTGCAGGAGAAGAAATATTTTCCATATTGTATGTACAGATACAGAAAAGAGCTTCTTTATTTCCCTTTTTGCATTTCACACTCAAAAGGTGGGAGAAATCCCGCAATGTATCTTCTTCAATGAAATCTTTGATGTTATGCAGAATACCGCTCATACGGTCACGCACCGGTTTATCCACACCATATTCCAGCTGTCTGAACTTCCCTTTCAAATCGTCACAGCATATTTTTGAACCTGCTTCCAAAAGCTCCTGCATATTGAAGTCATAATATTTGCCGGGACCGACTGCGGCACGCAATCCTTCATCAAGTAATACCCCGCCAAGGTTGCTTCCCCGATCCCAGATACAGGGTTTGAACCTTTCCAGTGCGGAAGGCAGTTCCATCGTATTACCGGGTGAATCTTTCTTATAGATGAGAAGAGTATTTTCCCCGTTTGCCAGTTTTTCAAATACGGTCTCATCCAGTTTATCTGTGATGAAAAGATCTGTTCTTGCAGGTTTATCCGCAGCAGAAGCAAAAAATTTCTGAAGAACAGGAGAAACAAAGGAAGTCTCAAAACTGTTTTTCAATGTTTTTTCCGGATAAAACCACAATTTCCAACTGTTGCAGAATTCCCCTTTTGAAGTAATGAATTTTACTTCCACTTCCCTGACCGTACTGCTTTTCACTTCCTCTCTGTTCCGGTAATCCACCTTCACAAGTTTCTGCAAACCGCCGGCAAGAGCCACATCCGGCAGATCACAAAGGATATCCCCGTCAACAAGTTTCACGATCAGGCGTCCCCGCAAAGATTTTTCTCTGATAAAAGAAGAGGCATAAACCG
Source organism: Lentisphaeria bacterium (assembly GCA_017504325.1). Taxonomy (GTDB): domain Bacteria; phylum Verrucomicrobiota; class Lentisphaeria; order Victivallales; family UBA1829; genus RGIG5327. The sequence goes on from JAFVRL010000249.1 coordinate 3,228, forward strand.
TGAAGGAGATATTTTCATTGCTGTAACAGGTTCTGCGTTCAAAATCTGCGAGCAGAACAAGATCGGAATTGAACTGCCGCATCCACTCTGCCGGAATATATTTATCATCATCAAAGCAGTCCACGATCCCGTTTTTATTTTCATATTTGAAGCAATCGGCAAACTGCAGCATCTCATAACCGCACAGAGAAGAAAGCCGCAGTCTCTCAAGAAAACATTTTATTGCCATCATCTTGAACTGATTGCTTGCTTCAATATAATCCGGCATTTTTTCCACCAATCCTTTTTTACGGATCAGCGCAGGCAGTTCCGTCATAAAACGGGGTTTCTTTATATCGTTCTTTTCCAGATATTCAGTGCCGACTTTCGCAGCAAAATCATCAAACTTCTTTGTAAGCGCATCATAATCGGCTACTTCAATATAATGTACCGCTTCATGGGAAAGTGTCGGTTTCAAAGGCACCGCCTCCTGGCGGAAAGAGACAGACCCCTTATCCAGCTCCACCGACCCCTCCATAGGCGTATTGGATACATTTCCATTCAAACGCCAGCAATTATCCTCAAGAAACATGTTTTTGTGTCTGCCGTAAGGGAAGAAATAGGCAATATGCTGGGAATACACATCTGCGGATTCCCGGTCAAATTCCCCCCAGCCGGAATTATCCATGATGAGTTTTCCGGGGGCAAGCATTTTGCCTTCACCGTACATGGCACGCACCTGGGGAAAACGCCCGGCATTATGCATTTCATTGCCGATACAGAAAATACATACGGAAGGATGATTGCGGTATTTGAGGATCGTTTCCCGCCATGCGGTATTGCTCATGGAAAGATTTTTCTTTTTCCCGTCTTCATACTCATAGGCAAAACCGATCTCCATGTGGATGAGCAGACCAAGTTCGTCTGCTGCCTCTACAAACTCTTCCGTGGGGATCGTACTGTGGAAACGGACAAGGTTGAAACCGTATTTTTTCGCCTGCCGGATATTTTTATATGCGGCATCTTTCAAAGTTCCGCCGGTCATATTGGGGTGATCGTGCGCGATGATCCCGCGGATATACCCGCGCAGATAAATGGGGGTGCCGTTAAGCAGAACACACTCATTGCGGAATGTATCCAGTTTTGAAAATCCGAAACGCTCTTTTTTTCCGGCGATCTCCATTGTATAAAGAACAGGCTCATCCAATGTCCAGCATTCCAGAAGGGAGGCATCCGCAAGGATCTGAAATCCTCCGGAAGTTTCCGTCGCCTTCAAAAGCGGAACGGATACGGCATTTCCAGC
>JAFVRL010000250.1 GCA_017504325.1 Lentisphaeria bacterium
AATAATACCGGCGTGATCTGACAGGAACAAGGCGGCAGCAAAAATATAATGCAGGGATGAGAATGCTGAAAGGGCAGGGGGAGAGAAAAACAGGTATTTTCAGAAGGAATATGGTCAGGGGACGGATCGAAAAATCCGCAGTTTACGCAAAATAAAGGTAAAAAAGAAAAAAAAATCTTTTTTTTGATACTTTACATTTGCAATAAAAAAAGATTCTGCTATATTTATCGTTGGTGGATTTTCATAACTTAAATGGAGGAAAATATGTCTATTACCAAAAAGATCACAGTTTTTGTGGCAGGTATCCTTGCCATGACCGTCATTACCGGCTGTGCTACAGCCATCCCCTTCGGTTGTCTTTACACCGATGTGACATTACCTGCAGCTCTGGGTAACGGTGAACTTACCTACCGTAAGGAAGCATCCGCAAAATGCACCTCTCTTCTGGGGTTGATCGCTGTCGGAAATGCTTCTCTCAATGCTGCAGCCAACGAAGGTGCCATCACCAAGATCTCCTGGGCAAGCTACAAAGTAGTGAATATCCTGGGAACATACGGTACTTACAAAGTGACCGTGTACGGCGAATAAGCATTTGTGTTTTACCGGACGGACTTCCTGCGGGGTGTCCGTCTTTTTTTTTATGATCAGTCAGGGGATGAATCATGACCGTAGCCCGATACCGTAAAGAGCTGGCAGAAAGATTTACTGATGCAGGATTTGAATGTGCCGGAACGGAAGCAGATTATATCATAAGTGAAGTTCTTGCCATACCCCATATTGAGCTTGTCCTTCATGCAGACCGGATCATTACAGAAGAGGAAAAAAGAAAAATATTTTCTTTTCTTGACCGGCGGTTGAAAAATGAGCCTTTTCAATATATTTTCGGTTGGACTCCTTTCCGGGATATCGAACTATCTCTCGCTCCCGGAGTTTTGATTCCCCGACCGGAAACGGAAGCAATGGTGGATATCGTATTGAGAGATTTACCGGAACATGCTCAAGTGTGTGAATTGGGGATCGGGTCCGGTGCGATCAGTCTTTCCATAGCTTTTGAGAGAAGGGATGTAACGGTTTACGGCAGTGAATTATCGGAAAAAGCTTTCCGGATAGCAGAAAGCAACAGAAAAAAACTGGCTCTGGAAAATGTTGCTTTTTTTCAGGGGGATCTTTTTACTCCTTTTGCCGGGAAAAAATTCCACATGATTACTGCAAATCTTCCCTATATACCCTGGAAGGAAAAAAATAATCTTCCGCCGAACGTCCGGGATTATGAACCTGAAGAAGCTCTCTTTGCCGATGATGACGGGTTTGCGCTTATTGAAAAAGCTGTACTTGCCTCTCCTTCCCATTTCGTTTCAGAAGGAAATTGTGCCTTGATTTTTGAACTGGGTGAAGAACAGACTTCCCGTGCTGTCAGAACTGCGGAAAGTACCGGATTTTTTACAGAATGCAGGATCGAAAACGATATTTTCGGTGTTCCCCGTTTCCTTTGTGCATATCGGAGATAAGCCAAAGAAAACAAATAGGAACACCGGGAAAAGGACTTTATTTACAGTTTGCCTTTTTTCCACATTACCGGATCTGCTTCAGGCATATTCCCCGGGAAATCTGCAATGCATCTGCCGACAACGACAAGTTCGGCATTTTTCACAGATTTAGACTTGGTGGAGAAGAGATAGCCCAATATGGGAATTTTGCTCAAATAAGGTATTCCGTTGGAGGATTCCACGATATTCTGTTTTTTCAATCCTCCGATGACAAAGGTGTTTTTCGTATTGGGAAGACTGATTTTGAGGGATATGCTGTTGTCGGGAGAGATCCTGGGAACTCCGCTTGAAGTGAATCCGATCAGACTGGAGTTTGTGAGCTGAACATCAAAGTGTGTTTCCATAAGATTTACAGAAGCATTGTTCACCTTCATACTGAAGCCGAAGGAATCCGATTTCTGCGTTGTTGTCTCTTTGCCTTTGCCGATGGGAATATCGTTATTGAGGATCCTGCCTGTCAGTTGGGAAAACATTTTATAGGCATTTACATTCATATCCGGATCGGTTTGCGTACCGGGAAGATCCCGGGTGGAATCCGCATAAAAGATGGCTGTAGTACGGTCAAGGACTGCGGAGGTATTGTTTCTTATACAAATCTCACCGGTATGAACCACTTTTGCTTTGCCGGTACTGGTGAGAAAATCAATATAGCGGGAACTCCATTTCGGGTTGAAATTAAAGAAACTTGTTCTTTCCGATCCTGTCTGCATCATATTTCCGCCGTAAGAGGCTGCCCAGTTATCCCGGAATCTGCCGCCGCCGGAAAAAAGATTTACGCCGGCATTGTTTTTCCATGCCTGAAAATCCAATCCCATTTTTTCATCATCTTCATCATAGATCTCATAGACGGTAATGGCAAGGCGTACCTGGGGAATGGGTCTGTCGTACTCTTTGAGCATTTTTTCAATATTATACATGGAATAATTGGTGACATCAAAAAGCAGCCAGTTGAGATCCGGATCATTGGTGACAGCATCGGCTCCCTGCCATATTTCGGTAACATCGCTTATATTCATCCCCACATTCTGAATGAGCGGCAGAAGATTTCTTGCCGGGACATATTTGGGAATATAGAAGAATGTCTGGGTTCCCAGAAATGCCCCCATCTGGGGCTTATCCAGAAATTTTATGATGGAGTCGATCCCCATACCGTTTTTATGATCTTTGAAACGGTATTCCTCTGCACTGACGATAAGTAAACCGGTTCCGTCTGCATATTTCAGACATTCCACCGCAGTATTGCTGCCCAGCTGAACTGCCGGATTGTAGGTGGGTTGGGCATTGACCGGCGTTACCGGGGCAGGGGAACTGACCGTTGCCGCCGCAGGAGTCTGGGCGGTTGCCGGAGTATTGGTGGGATACTGCTGCTGCAAAGAGGTATTGCCTACTCTTTTTGCCTGTACCATCTGCCGCAGATAGTCCCTGAATTCATAAGCATCCACATTTTTGATATGGTAAGTTTTTGAAACGACCCGGGGATCGTTGTTGTCCCGGATGAAATGCAGTACCTGGGTGTTTTCTTTGACTCCTACGACAAGCTGTGCTTCGATCCGGGTATTTCCGTATCCTGATGTGTTATTGAAATTGGAATCTCTGGGAACTCCCGCAACAGGGGGACCTGCCTGTAATGTGCTGAAAGAAAATGTCAGGAAAAGAAGACACAGGGAGGACGGGAAAAAGGAGGAAAGAGGATTCCGGAAGGGCGGCGGGACTCTTCTTTTTCTCATTCCTGAAGTTGGGACATCCCCTTTCTGACCGGATGTTGCAGCAGAAAGACCGGGTAAAAAATTTTCTTCCTGCATATCCTGATGGTAAGCATGACTGCCGTTATGATGCTTGTACTGCTTTTTTTCAGCCTGTTCAAGGACGATATGTCTTTTTTTCTTTTGCAGATGTTCCTCTTTTTCTTTGGGAAGATCACGGACGG
>JAFVRL010000251.1 GCA_017504325.1 Lentisphaeria bacterium
GTAAAGCTGGGCAGCAAGCTGTGATTTTTTCATTTTGTTTCCTCCTCTTTTATTTTATTGTTCCGGACACTTTGTCTTTCCATGATTTTTCCTGTAAGGATCGCGGAATCCGTATCTTTTCCATTACATACCGCTTCATAAAGAAGTTCAAATGCCTTCTGACCTGTTTCAAAAGCCGGTTGGACGATCGTGGTAAGTCCGGCTTTTTCCCCTTCCTGCCAGGAGGTATTGTCATAACTGATGATGGAGACATCTTCCGGGATACGGATGTTGAGTTCTCCGGCAAAACGGTAAAGCAGCTCTGCCCAGCGGTCCCTTCCGGTAAAGATGGCGGCATGATTTCCTGCAGCTTTTTTCAAAAGCTGCGAGATCCTTTTTCTGTAATATTTTTCTTCCTGACCGTTTTCCATAAAGAGAACAAGGGCTGGATCGGCAGTCAGATCCTCTTCCGCCAACGCTCCCTTGAGTCCGCAGAACATCTCTTTATAAATAAATGTGCTTTCCGGACCACCGGCAAAACCGATCTTGCGGAAACCATGTTCAAAAAGATATCTGCCTGCCATTCTGCCGATCCCCCGGAAATCAATGCTGACCGAGGGAAGTTTTTCCGCTTCCTCCCAGTTGGCAACAATAAAGCGTACAGCGGAATTCCGGAATATCTGCAGCGATGCCTCATTGATCCTTTCCAGAAAGATCACACCGTCGAAATTGCCGTCTTCAAGACGGGCACACAAGCGTTCTTCCGGTTTGTTTGTAAAGGAAAGAACCACTTCTGCTGACCGGGAATCCGCTGCAGCAGTTGTTCCCAGCAGGATCTCTACAGCTTCGCCTGCACGGAAATTTACAAGTCCCATCGGCAGGATCATCAGAAATTTACGGATAAGTTCCGGGGTATCTGTATTATAAACGATCCTTGCGCCTTTTCCGCTGACTCTGCGGATGAGTTTTTTCTTTTCCAGTTCATCAAAAACAGCATGTAAAGAACCTCTGCCTATGGCAAACTGTTTGCACAGTTCCCGTTCCGACGGGAGAAAACCGTTGCAGGCAAGTTCCCCTTTCCGGATGGCTTTTTCAATTTTTTTTATGGCATCGTTGGTCTTTTTATGCATAATAATGTATTCCTGTGACAGAACTCTTCTTTCCTTTAATATAGAGGATACAGTGCATTTTTTCAAGAAAAAATCTCCCCCCCTTTTTTCTTTCCCTCTTTTTTTTATATGTTTTACGGATTTTCCCGGCTTTTTTCAGAAAAAACGGATTATTTATACGGTACCGTTCTTGAAATAGGCAGGAAAAGATGATATATTTTGTGTACCGGCAGTATAAAAAATATACCAATGGTATTTTTTTGCTCCGGCTGTACAACATTCACAAAAGGTAAATCTTGAGAGGAATATTATGATAGCAAAAAAGACAAAAACAGTTTTTGCGGCAAGACAGGCTTCTGTGGGGTTCGGGATCATCGGTACAGGTATGATCGCTTCACTTCATGCAAAAGCCATTACTGCCATTGCCAATGCCCATCTGGTCGCTGTTTACGGAAATGAACCCGAATGTGTCAGAAGATTTGCTGAAGAATATGGTGTAAAGGCTTACTTTTCCCTGGATGAATTTCTTGCGGACGGGGAAATACAGGCTGTCACCATTGCCGTCCCTTCCGGATATCACGGGGAAGTGGCGATCCCTGCGGCAAGAGCCGGAAAACATATTTTATGCGAAAAACCTCTGGAGATCACTCTGGACAGGGCGGACAGGGTCATTCAGGCTTGTGAAGAAAATAATGTTCTTCTTTCCCCGGTATTCCAGGCGCGTTTTTCCCAGCCGGTACGCATGGTGAAAAAGGCAATGCAGGAAGGCCGATTCGGGCGTATGGTGCTTGCCAGTGCCCAGATGCGTTGGTTCCGCAATACTGCCTATTATACCAATTCCACATGGAGAGGTACCTGGGCTCTGGATGGTGGTGGGGCCTTGATGAATCAGGCGATCCATACCATCGACCTTCTGCTTTACATCAACGGTGCCCCGGACACAGTTTTTGCTTTTGCCGGAACACTTACCCACAGTATTGAAGTGGAGGATAATCTTTGCGCCACAGTAAAATTCCGCAATGGTTCTTTCGGAACCATTGAAGTAAGCACATCCTGCGCTCCGGGATTTCCCAGAAGACTGGAATTTTCCGGAGATAAAGGGACGGTGGCTTTTGAGGAGGGAAAGATCACACGCTGGGAATTTACAGAACCTCTGCCCGGAGATGAGGATGCGAAAAATAATTTTTCCGGAGCAGGCAGCCATGGCGGACGCAATCCCGCCCATATTGATTCCATTGGACACGAACTGCAGATCAGTGATCTTGCCGATGCCATCCTTACCGGCAGAAAGCCTTTCCTTGACGGGCGGGAGGGAAGGCGCGCCATTGAACTTATTTCCGGTATTTATGAATCTGCCAGAACCGGGCGTCCATACAAATTCAACTCCTGAAAAAAGAATGAGGCTGCCGGGAACGCAAAGCCATCCTTACCGGCTGTAAAAGGCATAAAAAAAGATATTATGGGAGAATTGCTGTGTCTCCCGTAATATCTTTTTTTTTACAACAGATGCTTTTCTGAAAGCAGCTGTTTGCGGATATTTTCAGTCTTTGACTTCCAGTTTGATGTTTCTGAACTGGATGGGGGCTTTGCCGTTTGTGAAGATCACAATATTGGCATAAGCTGTTCCGGGCGTCCACATTCTGCCTCCCATACCTTTTTTCACCATACCCTTTACTGTTCCTTTGGTACTTTTCCAGTTCGTGTCAGCAAGATCTATAATGGAAACATACTGGTACCCGCCATTGGCGTGGAGTCTGACTTTGGTTCCGGCAGGATAATCTTTATGCATCTTCAATGTCAGAGTGATCTTCCATGTTCCGTCAGGGAGTTTTTCCGCAGTTTTAAAATTGCCGTGGCTGACTTCTTTGTTGGGAAGATCGGAATAATCCTCTTTTGTATTGAAAACGACTTTTGTTCCTGCCCGGAATTTACTGCCGTCTTTCACCAGGATCGTCATATCCCCTTTTTTCACCGGGGCAGTCAACTCTGTATCCGTTCCGGGAACGATATTTACATGATAGGCGGTAATGGAGTCTTTTTTTGCATCCGCAGGCTTGAAGGCAAAATAGACCCGCACCTTTTTGCCGGGTTCGGGGCAGCGGAACTCTCCGGAAAGAATGGTGGTCTTTGCCGGATCTGTCTTGATCATTTCCGTGGAGGTCACTACTCCTTTGGCAAGCAGCAGAACATCATCCGGCAGTGTTTTCAGATTGGGGGAATCCCGCCAATCCGCTTTTTCCGGAAACTCTGCAATTTCTGCGGCACAAAGAACCGTAAGGGAGAACATTGCTCCGAGAGCGAGAATAAGGGATTTTTTCATTTTGTTTTCCTTTCTGTTTGATTATTTAAAGAGGATCTTTCTGAATCCTTCCGGGCCGTGGAATCTTCCTTCATAACTCCAGCTGGAAAGTTCGTTTTTTTCTTCCGGAATGGTTGTAGCTCTGCCTCTGGCAATATTGACAGACCATTTTTCCCCTTTCTGCGGCGTTCCGCCAAGTTCCGTAAAGGGGATCTTCATTTCCACGATCCAGCGGTCTTTCAGAACTTTCACCTTTTTTGTTACTTTCATATTGTAGGCAAGCTGTCTGTCGCTTGGACCGTAAGATTTTGTATCATAAATGACTCCTTCATGGTTGATGACCCAGTGGATATAGGCACAACCGAATGCCGGGGGCGCAAAGAACAATTCAAAATTGTTGCCCATCCAGACTTCATCGTCATGTTTTTTCCCTTTGGAAAGCAATTTATCTGTATGGGTATCCATTGCCTCCAAGGCAAGATAAAGGTATTTTTCATCCCACAGTACCCGTACTCTGCTCTGGTTTACCGCCTTTTTCCCGCCGCCATTGAATTTTGTAAAATTGCTTACTTCCTTTGCGTTTTTCCATGCCTCTTCATCAAGAATACCGTCGATTTTTATATTGGACGAGATTTTTTTTGCAACGGCAGGAGTGCTTTGCTGTTTGGCATAAAGACGGGCACTTTTTACAAAGGAAAGGAGGAAATACTCTTTTTCAAACCGGATGCGTTTCAGAAGAATGGGGTCATTGGCTGCTTTTTTCTCTGCTTTGTCAAGAAGAGAAAGCAATTTATCTTCCAGACCTTTTTCCTGCAATACCATGCCCAGAGCCACATTGCTTGTCCCGTACATGAAATGGGCAGGGATACTGCTGTAGGAATTCCGCAGGATCTTACGGTATTCTTTCATCTCATCCCACGCTTTGCCGTAAAATTTGCTTCCGATATCTTCCAGAACTTTTTCAAAATCCCCGTTGGGGTTCCACATGAAATATGCCTGCATATAACAGGTAAGGAAATTGCCCCGCCACTGTTCCCGGATCTTGCGGGAATTGTATCTGGGACCATAATAGGCGTCTTTGGGGGGGACTTCATCACAATAGCCGTATCCATTGAGGGAGGCATAATATTTTATATCCTCTGTCACAACTTTTTCCAGCGGCAGATAATGCACATCAAAGGAGGGCAGCATATTGGTATATTCGTAAGTGGAGACCCGCATCCCGGCATTTTTCCATGCATTGAGGATCTTTCTGGTGCGTTCATTGATTTTACAGGAGAGATCCCCCACACTGTGGGTATAGCAGCGGTGATGGACACAATAGGTGATGCTTGCCCGCTCATCCGGTTTTACTCCCATCGGGGGCGTCTGATAATTCTGGTAGGCGGAACAATCAAACTTTACATAAGGATAAACCTTTTTACCCTCTTCAATAAGCATATTGGCAAGTTTCCAGAAGCGGGTACTTACGACGCCTTCTTTGCGTTCCGCTTCCGGATCAAGTTTACGGCAGTTGTCACACTGACACCACACTGTGGAGTCATTATTCATGATATTAAAGGAATTAAGGCGTCTTTCCCCGATCATTTTGATAAGGTTCTCTTTCATGATCTGTAATGTTTCAGGATTGGAGGTACAGGGCTGGTTCTTCTGACCGCCTCTGCCGCCATTGCGGAAGATCAGTTTTTCATCGCCGCACTGGGGAACGCGTTTGCCGTCAACAAGGCAGTAGAGTTCCGGTTTTTCCTTGAAATAGATATCCGGAATAAGGGAACTGAAAACGTGTCCTCCGCCATGCTGGATGCCGCCGAATTTGTGTTTCAGTGTCATTTTGTTCCGCAACAGCCATTTTCTTGCGATTTCATCGGTATGGATATTGGCGCAGACGTGATTAAAGGTACGCAATTCCATTGCAGGATTATCGGTCAATACCATTTCCGGAACAGTAAAATCTTTCTTCTTCTCAATATATTCCCCGTCCTCCCCGGGGAAGAACCAGCGGACATTTCCGTAACGTTTCAATAATTCGTATGCTCCATAAATCACTCCCACGGGGGTGACAGAGTAGATAAATACTCCTTTTGGGGAAGCTCCCAGAAGAAAGCCGTCTTCCTTTACTTTCCCGGTATGCCTGTAAATTGCAGAAGGCATACTGTTGCGGAATTTTTTCCCGATATAGATTGGATACACGCCTTCCGGGGCTTTCTGCCGGATCTCCAACCTTGCTCCGGTGATCTTTTCCAGATAATCCGCCAACTCCATAGCGGCATAAGAATCCGCCTCATTATGGGAGTAGCCGTCCACAACGATACAGCTTACTGCTTTCCCGTCTTTCACAAGGGGAAAGTTTCCTGCAAAAATGCTTACGGAAACCAGAATAAGCAACAGGGACAACAAATGTTTCATCTTTTTTCCTTTCTTTTATTAATCAAAATATTGTATATTTATATCATCCATATCCAGTTTTCCGCCGCGGCAGAAGATATAAAGGAGAAGATAGGAGTCTTTATTCCCTTTGCAGTCAAAGATATATTCCTTTTTCTGCCATACCCCGGGAGATTGGATCTTTTCCCACTTTTCCCCGATGACTTTGAATCTGCTTGTAGTCAGGCGCATCCCGCCATTGCCTTCTCCTCTGTATTGAACGGTGACTTTGAGTTTTCCCCGGTAGATCCGGGGGATCCCATAGGTCTGCATAGGACCCCGCAAGCCGGTGAGACCCTGGAAAATAAATCCGCTTCCCCGGAGGAAATTTTTACCGGAGGCGGCAGTCCCGTCGGTGACAATCGTCAGATTTTCCTTGTTTCCGAAGTCGGCAAGGACGAGTTTTCCATTTTCCATTTTTCCATCGGCAAAATCCCCGTTAAAGATCAATGGATCATTGCCGAAGGTGACTCTTCTGAAAATTCCGGGTGCAGTCATTTCTGTACCGTTCCAGGAATATTTTTTCCCGTCGCAATGGTAAATGACTCCAAGAGATATGCTTTCCCCTGTTCTGATCCTTTCCAGAGGAAGAGTAAGGATCCCGCCTTTGCCGGTAAGGGAAAAACTTCTGCTTCCTTTTTCTGTGATAAGTTCCAGTTTTGCATTTTTCAGGGAGGGGGGGACGCCATATTTGATATAGAGAGAATCTTTCCCATACAGAAATTTCAAAGAGAGATTTCCGGCGTAAGCAAAATCAGCAAGATCCCAGCAGGAAGAGTCGCCTTTTATGTATTCACCTGCTCTTACAGCAGTTCTTCTGTATTTTTCCCGGAATAATTTTGCCCCTTCTGCAAAGGTAAGAAGGAAAAATTCCTTATCCCGTGCCACGATCTTTTCTACTCTCTTATCCCCTTTTGCCGCTTTTTGTGCTTCATCAAGACAGGCGAGAAGAGCTTTTTCCTTATTTTTATTTTCAAAGGCACGCCCCAGCTGCCACAATCTTGAACCGTAACAGAAATGGTCATTGATCCCTTTGTAACTTTCATAAAGAAGATGACGGAATTTTTTCATTTTCTTCCATGCTTTTCCGTAGTAAAGGCGTCCGGCTTCCTCTTCTTCCTTATCATAATCCATATTTACGTCCCAGAGCATACGGGAAATAAGATAAAGATCCAATGCACCGCCGATCCAGCGTTGTGTCTCAAGGCGGTCATTGGTGATGAATGTACCGTCATAAGGGGCAACTTCATCGCACCACCCTTCATTGCCGATACTGTAATAGTATTTCAAATCTTTATGGATCAGCGGGGCTGTGGGCAGATACCATACTTCGCCCCGGGGCAGACAGTTGGTATATTCGTATGTCTGTACTTTTCTGCCGTCGCTGTTCCATTTTTTCAGGATATTGCGGTAACGCTCATTCACATAACATTTTTTATCCCCGATACTGTGGGTATAGCATCGGTGATGCAGACAGAAGATGATCTCTGCCCTTTTATCCGGTTTGATTCCGTAAGGAAATTCCTGGAAGTTCTGATAGGGACTGGAAAAAAAGATCACATTGGGCGCGACCTTCTTCCCCGCTTCGATAAGAGCATTGGCTACAAGCCAGAACCTTGTGGAAACCATACCTCTTTCTGCCTCTTCCGGAGGATCCAGCTTTTTGCAATTCTCACATTCGCACCAGGCGGTGGAATCGTTATTGAGGATGCAATAGGAGTTCGTATCAGGATTTTCCTTGAGTTTTTTTACAAGGGATTCCTGCATGATTTTTATGGTTTCAGGATTGGAGGTACAGGGCTGGAATTTCTGTCCGCCGTAACCGCCGTTATGAAAGATCTTTTTCTCATCGCCGCACTGGGGGACGCGTTTTCCCTTGTGCAATGCGTAAAGTTCCGGCTTTTCCTTGAAATAAATATCCGGAATAAGGGAACTGAAACAATGTCCTCCCAGCTGTTTGGCTCCGCCGTAAAGAATGCCGGATTGTGTCATATTGTTCCGGATCTGCCATCGGGGGGTAAGAGTATAGCCGTGGGCAGAAACAAGATTGAACTTTCTGTATTTGAAGGAGGGATTGATTACTTCTGCAAGTTCCGGAACAGTAAAAGAAGAATTTTTCTCCATGAATTCCCCATCCGGGGCAGGGGTGATCCAGCGGACTTTCCCGTATCTCTTCAATACCTCCGCAACTGCATAATGCAAGGCTACTTTTTCTTTTGCCGTAATGAAAAGCCCGTTTTTATCCGCATAAAGAAGAAAGCCATTGTACCGGACTTTATCCAGAAGGCGTTTTGCCTCTGCCGGAAGTGGCAGATTTTTATTGTCTGCAAGGGCGATATAAATGGGATAACTTCCTTCCGGAGCTTTCCGCAGCCGGGAAAGACGTTTGGAGGTGATCTTTTCCACATACTCTCTCAACTCTGCCGCTGCGGCAAGTTCCACGGCGGAAGCTCCCCGCATACGGATGATACAGCCTTTGACATCTCCCTTATCCACCAGGGCAAAAGTATTTTCTGATGCAAAAAGCGGGAAAAAATGAAAACTTGTGAGAAGCAGCAATACTGATAAAATAAATTTGATTTTCATTGGATAGATCCGTATTTAAGTTTTCGATGGTACAGGCGGCTATTAATTGGCATTTTTATTGCCCCGGAAGGGACGGAAGTCCCCGTAACAGCCGGTGGCTCTGCCTACGAGTACATGCTGATTTACTCCGGTCAACCGGGTAATGATATTGCATTTCCCCTGCATTTTTCTGAAAAGATAGGTTTCAACATGCATATCCATATAACACACATTGGCGGATACGGATGTATGAGGGAAGGCAAAGCCCTGATCCTGATTGTAAACATCCCCGTCAGCAAGATAATAGAGGAAAGAGGCTCCGATGGTAATGGTGGAAGGTTTGAAGAAGTAATTGTTTTTTACATCATAAACATAAGTATTGGGCAGGTAATTGACGAGATGGTTGTTATTTGCACAGTCAAAAAGTCTGCCCCAGCCTGCATTTTTATTGATGGCAGTGGTATTCCAGTCCGGATATTTTGCGAGGTTGTTGCTGGTATTTTTGACGGAGGGACACAAATAGGGGGAGGAGTTTACTTTGGAATAATCCGTAGAGGTATCTGTTACACCGGGCAGTTTATAGTAACCGGCAAGATGCAGAAAATAGTGATAGGATTTCCCATATACATCCATGTGACCCACCTGCCAGTCCTTGAAGTCGCTGCCATAAGATGCCATGATGAGTGCCACCTGTCTCTTATTGTTTTTACAGGAGGTGGAGCGTGCCATTTCTCTTGCTCTGCTCAATGCGGGGAGAAGCATTCCGGCAAGAATGGCGATTATCGCAATAACTA